>JAKVAO010000021.1 GCA_022447685.1 Candidatus Caenarcanales bacterium
AAAAGATTAGGACAATCTGCAATTCTAGCTTGCCAAAACATATTTGCTGCTAATTTTCAATTTACCTGAGTAGTTACTTATATTGCAGGAAAGTAATTTGGCAGTATGTTGAAGTCGTTTATTTACTTCTTGCTTTTGTTCTTTATCTAGATTAACTCTGTCTTCTTTGGTTTTTCTAGTTTCCAAGCAACCATTGCTCAGTGCATCATTATAGTAACTACAGAGATTTCTAATATCACTAATATCTTCTGGTCCACTTGAATAGTCAATGAAATATGCAGAATCTTGAGTTAAAACTAGCGCAATTTCAGAACCAGCGATTTTCAAATCAATATTTGAGGGACGAGTTGACTCTGGGTGATTATGTCCTGTTATATAATTCTTTGATTTTTTATCATTATATTTACTGTAATCTCCTGATATAGAAGTATTAATTCGATTATTAATTGATTTATTAACAGCATTATCTTTTTCTCTACGAGTCTTTAAAGTTTTAAAACTTTGTGGGTTATTATCATCTGTGTAATTCCAAAATATTAAGTTTCTATCACCTTCTAATGTGTTCAAATCAGTAGAGTTATTCATTGGATAATCGGCATCTATTGTTTGTTCAGTATTTTTTTCTGAGGGTTTGTATACAAGTAAATATTCTTTTATCGCTTGTGATTCGATACCGTTTGCCATTAAGTTAATTATTGGTATTTCATCATTAATAATTTTGTTAATAAAAATCTTGGTTAATTCTTTGAGTTTTTCCTGCTTTTGCTTATCTATAGAATTTCTTATGAGGGCTTGTCCTGCATAAGTTTTCTTTGCGTTGATCCCTAAAAAATCTCCACTCCAAGCTCCATCGTCAGGATATTGGTCTTTGGATGGCACAAAACTTATCTCAGCCAGTTTTTCTTTAAACTGAGGCATAGAAAAATATAAATTTTTGGTTTCACTTGTAAATTGAGTGCGCATTTTCTTAAGTGGGTATATTATCTGGAGTCGCGGTAGGTTAAAATAATATCACAACAATACAAGTCATTTAAAAAAATGCTTTGATAATTAAGTTTTAATGCACCTGCAAGGATACAATTGAACGAAGTGAAAATTGGAGGCGGCAGCCCGCAACTTTTCAAGTTGCTCAAAAAAGATTGAACCGAGCCGGTTCGAAGAAGGATGCGCTGTAATGTAATGGAGGCGGCAGCCCGCAACTTTTCAAGTTGCTCAAAAAAGATTGAACCGAGCCGGTTCGAAGAAGGATGCGCTGTAATGTAATGGAGGCGGCAGCCGGATTCGAACCGGCGGTAAAGGTGTTGCAGACCTCTGCCTTACCACTTGGCTATACCGCCCTAAGCAGTAAATCATTTTATCTTATTTAGGATGTTTTATGCTAATAAAAGTTACAATTTAAAAATATACTAATATGTCTGAAATCACTGAAGAAAATCCATATAAGCTCACTCCTATTTTACTTAAGCGTTTCCATCAATTTAAAAAACTTGGGGATAAGACTAAGATGTTTGAAAGAATTATTGCACTTGGTAAGAAACTTGCTCCATTTGATGCAGCAATGAAAACTGAAGATAATCAGGTTAAAGGCTGTGTTTCTCTTACATATATTACTGGTGAGTCTAAGGATGGGGCAATGTATTTCCAGGGTGAATCTAACTCTCATTTGGTTCAGGGTTTGCTTGCACTGCTTGTGGATGGCTTTAGTGGCTCGTCTCCTGAAGATATACTTGCTGTAGATCCTAAGTTTATTGAAGAAATGGGACTTGCTCAGACTTTGACTGCATCTAGAGCTAATGGTTTTATGAATACTTATGCTATGGTACAGAATATAGCAGCTAAGTATAAGAACTAGGGGCTTAAGTTTAATGGACGGGGCAAAAAAAATATTTGCAATCTGTGGTGAGTTTAGTGGCGAGATGCATCTCGCTAAAGTAATTTCTAGCCTCAAGGATATTGCACCTGATACTGAAATCCGTGGCATGGCTTCTTCTCTTTGTAAGCAAGCTGGAATGTCGCTTGTTGAAGATTATAAAAACTTTTCTTTTGCTGGTGTGACTCAGGTCTTGACTAATCTTCCTAAAATTTTGAGTTTAAAGCAGAGAATAGTTAAAGCGATTATTGATTTTGCACCAGATGTCTTACTGTTAGTGGATTATGCAGGTTTTAATACTCAGGTCGCTAGAGCTGTTAAGGAGGCACAGTCACTAAATGAAAGCCTAGCCAAGACCAAAATTATTCAATATATAGCTCCTCAGATTTGGGCTTCGCGTCCTTACCGCATCAAAAATATTATTAACTATATAGATAAAGTACTTTGTACATTACCTTTTGAGGAAGAGATCTACAATGAAGTTGAACAAGATGTAACTTATGTTGGTAACCCTGTAATAGAATCTCTAATTGAGATGAGTCAGGAAGATGCCAAGTTAGAAGTTTTTACCGCTCTTAAGGAAGACTATTGTGCTCATAGTAAAGATAATGATGATATTGGGCTGATTCCTAGTGATGATGCACCTTTGATTGGTATTTTTCCAGGTAGTCGTGGTTTCGAGATTGAGTATACATTGCCTTTATTTATTGAAGCTGCAAGGAAAATTCATGAAGAATATCCTCAGATCCGTTTTGTGATAGCTAAAGCTCCAACTATTTCCTATGAGAAATTACTGAAATGTGGCTTAGTAGCTGCAAGTGATCTAATTAAAGTTATAGATTCTCAGATGATAAGTCAAGCAAATCAAAAATTACTCAAGGCTGCTGATTATCTATGGCTCTGCTCTGGGACTGTAACCCTAGAGGCTGCACTCTATGCTAAGCCTTATTTCCTTACTTATAAAGCGAACTCTATTAATTATTTTCTCTATAAAATTTTCAAAATCATTGATATGGCAGGGCTTGCAAACATTATTGCTGGTAAATATATAGTGAAAGAATTTTTACAGAAAGAAGCTACAGCTAAAAATTTCTATGAAGAAACTTGTAGATGGTTTGAAGACGCCAATTATCTGGGAACTATGATGCAGAACCTCGGAATTCTTAAAGAAATGCTCTCTGGCTATGAGACGTCTCGCTTAGTTGCAGAAGAGGTTTTTGAAGCAAGTTTACTTGAGTAAGATCGCTTTCGGTCTTTCAATATTGCTGACTAGTTCTTTTGTTGAATTATTTAGCAGAACCTCTTCTGAGACTAGTTTTCTATCTTTGAGCTTAACGTCTGCTGCTCCTGTGAAAACTAGTTTTTCTACTTCTTCATTTTTGATCCACATTCTAGTTAATCTAGATTTTGCTATAAGCTTTCTTGGTTGTGAGATAACTTTAACTTTATTTTTCTTAGATTTACTACTTGCAAGTAAGACAAAATCTTTAGGGCTTTGTTCTTCAATGTTCATGAAATCAGCTTCTACAATCAGTTTCTCTTTATCGTCGAAGAAGATCGCGTCATCTATAACTCTATAAAGTTTTTCTTTAGGGAATATCATTAGAGTTTCACCATTGATACGTGATTCATTTTTGGTGGCAATGACATTGTTTGAGAACTTGATTTGGATTACATCTTTTATGTCATTGTCTTTAGAGTCGAATAAAGCTTCAAGTCGTTTCGAGTTAATTTCTATATCTTCATATTTGGTGGTAACTGTTTTGCCAAAATTTGCTTTAGCATTGAAAATACCTTCATCGATATTTAGAGTCTGTAAATCAGATTCGACATTATAGTCTTTAATAGTGGAGTTTGCTTTATAGATAGTGATTAAACCAGTTACTATATCAATATCCATTTTCTCTGCTATGACATTTAAATCTGTTGAGTTTACATTGACTGATTCTAGGAACTCAGCTTTTTTCTTTTCATAGATTTTCACTTTAGGTGACGAGATATAAATATCTTTTACTTTGATAATTACATTACCTTCAAGTATACTTACATCACTTTTGTAGTTAAGTTTATCAGCTGAAACGATCTTGATATCCTGAAGGCCTTTCTTGATTTGGATCGCAGATGCCTGATTATGGATAGAGAAAATAAGAAGTATTAAAAGTATAGTAGTTCTAAGAATGAACATGCCCTTTAATTGTAAGCTCTTCGGTCTCAAAATTGTAAATAATTTCATCAGCAAATATAGTATCGCCATTTCTCAGTATATGTGGATTGCCAGTTAAAGTACCAATTTGTCCTAGTTCATCTTGTCTGACACATAGCTTATTTGCAAAGCAATTGATTTTGTCAGTGACAACAGAAACATTGCCCTCAGCTCTTAGGTTGCCTGCAGCATCCAAGTGTATTTGAGATGCTTTGAGGTTTATGTTTTTATCTGAGATTTTGAGGAAGCTATTGCCTCTAGCGCTTACTGTTTGTTTACCATTCTCAGACTTGATCGAGATTTTTTCTGCACTGAGATCATAATTGCCTTGTTCTAGTTTAGCTTCGCCTATACTATCTATAGACTTGAAGTTTTTATTGATATTTCCTTCCTGACCAGAGATCAGTATTCCATTCTCTGGGACTTTTAGGTTCCAGCTATCTCCAACTTCAAAAACGTCTGAATTGTCGCTGAAAGATAAGTTGCCAGAGTTTAGTATATATTTATCGTCAGTATAATTTAATCGAACATTCTCACTGAGTTTGAAGTCTTGAGTCTTTTTATCGATAACCGCTTTATTGGATCTTATAATAAACTCAATTTCTCCAGAATCTTTATTGTAGTATTCGATGAAAGCGTCTTCTATATCTGCTTTGTTGTATTTAGAGTTAACCAATGCAGAGCTTGCTTTGAGTTTCCAGAGCTTAGCGTTAGTAGCTTGATCAATATGTTCTAGAAGATAATTTTCTATTTCAAACTTTATCTTTTTGAAGTTTGTCGGGATTTTAACTGATTTAACAGTTATTAATGCACTTATAGTGCTGTAAGAAAAAAAAATAAAAAAGGCAAATAAAGGAGCAAGCATGGCAATTTTCATGCCATGCTTGCTTGTGAATTGTTGAAATGATTTAACTGCTCGGAGTATTTTCTTTTGCTTCATTAGCAACTTCTTTGGTTTTCTTTCCAAGTTCGTCTAATTGTTTTGCAATTGAATCTATTTGGTCTTGAATTTTTATCGCAGATAAACTGAACTTCTCATCAGCAAAATTTTTGATTTCCTGGATTCTATCGGCTGCTTTGTCTCTGAAAACATCTAATTTATCTTTCATGTTTTCTAAAACTTCATTAGAGTTCTCTAACCAATCCTTTCTTAATTCAGGACCAGTCTTTTCAGTAACAAGTAAACCAGTAAGATATCCAGCAGCAAGACCTACAATTAGGCCACCGAGGAATTTAGTTAAACCACTTTCTCTTTCTTCTCTTAACATAATTAATATTATACAAAAATGAAAGCCTCTCCAGAACTATTATTTTTTAAAGCTAAAGAAGTTTTTTGCGCCTGCTTTGATGCCAACAAATATGGCTTTTAAGTTAGATCCAAGATCTTCTGTAAATTTTTCAGCAGAATCAGAGGCATTATTAATTTTATTTAATAACTTAGATACAGAGTCTTTGCTCATAACTAGTATTGTATTGATACTGTCGAATATCCTTGCAATCTGTATAAGTATAGGTACAAAGAACGCAAGAAAAACTAAAAAACAAACGCTTAGCAGTGATAGTGAGACGATTAATATAAAATCTAATATTTCCATGTCTATTTAATTTCCTTTTTTTCTCTAACTGCTTCCATTGCTTTTTCCGCGACTTTGCTAGATTCAGCAACTCTAAACTTCAGATCCTCAACAAAACCAATTGCGATTTTGCTAAGAGAGACACTTAGGTTAACGCAGTCATCAATTAAATCTTGGCTTGATTTCGGTAACTGAGACATTTTGTTAAAAAACGTCTTTCCTTGGACAGGTAATATGAAAATCGCAGCTATAAAGCCCGCAAAAATACCAAAAAGGAAAAAGATGAACCTAAACATAGTAAAATATATTAGCAGAAAGAGAAGTAAATTATGAAGAATGATTCAAGCGATAAGTGGGGCTTTGAAACAAAAGCTATCCTGAAAGGACAATCACCTGATCCTAGTACTGGTGCAACTATCCCTCCGATTTACCAGACTTCAACCTATACACTAGAAGGTATTGGTGAAACTAAAGGTTACTGTTACTCCAGAACAGGAAATCCTACGAGGTCTGCTGCTGCTGAATGTTTAGCTTCTTTAGAAAATGGAAAATTTGGTTTTATTTATCCATCAGGTATCGCCGCGATTCATACAGTAATTCAACAACTTAATCCTGGTGACCATGTGGTAACTTGTGAAGATCTCTATGGTGGTGCTCACAGATTATTTACTCAAATCGTCAATAAATTTGGCATTGAGTTTGATTTTGTCGATGCTCGTGATCCTGATAATTTTATTAAAGCAATCAAGCCCAATACTAAACTTGTATGGTTAGAGACACCTAGTAATCCTAAGATGTATCTTTGTGATATTAAGGCGGTTGTTGATAAAGTTAAAGCCCTTGCTAAGTCAGAGAATAGAGAGATTTTAGTTGGTGCTGATAACACTTTTGCCTCTCCTTATCTACAAAGACCTCTAGATTTTGGAGTGGATATGGTTATGCATAGCTGTACTAAATATTTAGGTGGTCACTCTGATTTGCTTTTAGGAGCTATTGTTGTAAGAGATGAGGAACTTGCTGAGAAGTTTGCATATCACCAGAATGCTACTGGTACTATAGCTGCACCTTTTGATTGTTGGTTACTTATGAGAGGAATGAAAACTCTTGCTGTAAGAATGAAGCAGCACCATGAGAATTCACTTAGCCTTGCAAAGTGGCTTGAGAAACATCCTTTAGTGAAACAAGTGAACTGTCCTGCACTAGAATCTAGTCCTCAGAATGATTTATACAAAAAACAGATGGATTTATACAATGGTATGATTTCATTTGAGATTGATGCTGATATTGAAGCTGTAAAAGGTCTTGTTGCTAATTTAAAGATATTTCAATTAGCTGAGTCTTTAGGAGGAGTTGAGAGTTTATCTTGTCATCCTGCAACTATGACTCACGCTGCTGTTCCTGCTGAAAGAAGAAAAGAGCTTGGAATCAATGATAATTTGATTAGATTATCAGTTGGTATCGAGAGTATCCACGATCTTCAAGCAGATCTTGAACAGGCTTTTGCACAGCTTCCTGCTGCAGCTAAAGCTTAGTATTTTTATGCTTAGAACTAAAAATTCAAAATATACAATCTCTAACCAAGAGTTTAAAACCCGCAGGGATAAGGTGCTTACTTATATCGAGAGTAGTGGACTTAAAGCTTTTGTTTTAAGCTCAGGCACTGAAAAAAATTACAGTAATGATGTTTATTATCCTTTCAGAGTTGATAGTAATTTTTACTATTTAACTGGTTTTACTGAATCTGAAGCTGTTTTGGTTTTGGAGCCTGGAGCAGAAAATCCGGTGAGGCTTTATATAAAGCAGGCTGATGAAAATATGATTATCTGGGAAGGTGAAAGAGCAACTATTGAATCATCCAAAGAGACCTATGGCTTTGACGCTGTATACGATATTGAAGATTACGATGATAGCTTGGAGAAGAATCTTGAAAGTGATAATGAAGAGAAAATTCTTAAATTTATTCATTCACTAAGAGCCATTAAATCTAATGCTGAGTTAGATATCATGAGACGCTCCAATGAAATTGCGATACAAGCCCATTCAATGTTAGATAGCTTAATTGAAGTTGGAATCTATGAGTATGAACTGGAGGCACACTTGAATCGTGCTTTTAGATCTCAGGGAGCTAGTGGTTGGGCATATCCAGCTATAGTTGCAGCCGGTAAAAACTCTTGTATTCTCCACTATATCAAGAACGATCAGATTATTAATAAAGGTGATTTGGTTTTAGTTGATGCTGGAGCGGAGTTCAACTATTATGCAAGTGATATTACTAGAGTTTATAGTCCTCAGAATTTATCTTCAGAGCAACAAGATATTTATGATTTAGTGTTGGGCTGCCAAAAGCAAGTTATAGAGAAGATTTCTGAAGAATTACCAATGAAAGATCTTCAGGATTTAGCTGAAAAAGTTATAGCTGAAGGTCTTAAGCAATTAGGATACATTAAAGATATTAATAATAAAGACGAGCTGAAGAAATATTTCATGCACGGTATTGGACATTCATTGGGGATAGATGTTCATGATCCGGGACTTGATAGAAAGAAAGATTTACTAATGGAGAATATGGTTATAACCATTGAACCTGGAATCTATATCGCAGATAAAGCTATTGGTGTCAGAATTGAAGATAATGTAGTCGTCAAAAAGAACGGCTATGAGAACCTAACTGAAGGTCTTGCTAAGTAACGCAGAAGTTGGAGTTATGCAGCGGTCTCTCTTAAGGTAGTAAGCCAATTGCGCCATGTTGGTCATCACTAATTTGTGAAAGCATAGTACTTGCAGAATTGTTTTGAAGTTCTTTTTGGTAGTTACTAATAAATAAAATTGCTTTTTCGGAGTCGTAGTTATGACTTTCAAAGTTTGTGCTCATTAACTTATCTAGTTCTTTATACTTCATAAGAAGTCTTTGTTTAGTGACTATGGCGTGTTTTTGCATTCTTATTAAGTTTTTAGTTACAGTTTCTAAATCTTGATGACTAAGTTTTTGTAAATTAGTTCTATTTAAAGCTTGGTTTAGACCAGTGTTTAAACTACCTTCAATTAATTCATTATTAATAGAGAAATCAATACTACTTAGTTCAATACCTTTGTGCACAGGATTTCTAAAATCTATAATAATTTTTTCGTCATCTTGCAACAGGTTAATTTCTCTATAGAAACTACCATCTACTAGTAGTTCGTCTTGAAATTTAGTTTGAATTTTTATTTGTTCGAGACTATTGAGTAAAGCTTTGAATTCAGAATTTAAAAAGTTTTGATACTTTTCTTTAGAGTTTGAGAATGTCTCTTTCTTTAATTTAGTTGCTGTTTTTAGAATTTGACTTACTGAATCTATACTTGAAAGTACTGTACTTACAATATTAATGGCTTCATCAATTTCTAATTGAATAGAGAAATACTTTTTCTTAGCAAGGCTTTCTTCTCTGATGCTGAGCTTAGCAGAATCACTATCAGGATTATTGATGATAATTCCTGAGCCTAGCTTCGATAATGGTTTTTTAGATACTTTCATTAGTCTACCAGGTCTTGGTGAAAGTCTGTCTTCGTAGTGAATATCTAAATGTGTTTTAGTTAGACGTTCCATCTTTTAGCCAATTTCCCTTCATAATTAAATATCGGCTTTTTGTTCCAAATTCTTGAATATATCTTGCAAAATCATTTTTTTGGACTATTTAGAACTTATGATGGATAAAATAACCGCAGTTATTCTTGGCGTATGTGCGCATATACTAGAGGAGAACTAGGATTATCATTGATTACCTCTAGATCAATATAATTTGTTTTACTGGGATCGTATGATCCAGATAATGTCACAAAGTATTCAGGGAAGAAGATATTGAAGTTGCCACTGATTTCTAATATAATCTTATGGCTTTGCTCTAAATTCATTGCTGTAAATACGGTATCAGAGCTTATTGTTTTATTTAGAAAGCTATGGTTATCGGTAAAATCAAGCTCTGAATTAGCGAGGCTAGCATTCAGTGTTGTATATTCGCTCTTTGAATCTAATAGATCTTTAAGCACTTTACCTTGATTTGCACTTAAAGGTTTGTCAGTATCCGTACTAGTAAGATTATCAACTATATTTGTTTTGAGAACTTTATCAGCAAGCTCTGTACTTAAATTATTTACTTCACTGATACTTCTATCAGGAAGTCTATTTGGGTCAATAGTTCCAGCCGTGACTTTACTAGTATCCAAGTCAGCACTGATTTTAGGATTTTCTATACTTGCATCTTTGATGTCAATACTGGTTACACTTAAATCGATAATTTCGTTGGTACCAACGCTATTGTCTGTAACTATCTCGCTCACTGTGATTAAAGTTCCAGTAATTGGAAGAGTTAGGTCTGTATCTGCTTGTGAGATTAATTTGATATCATGTGCTCCACTTAATGTAAGGTTTTTATTAGTCACTTCATTCTTAAGCTGCAAGGCGCCAATGTCATCTGGAAGTCTATCTTGTGAGATTGTTCCTGAATTGAAATTGCTTGCATTTCTAAAATAAGAAGCTGGTAAATTATTTAGGTTTTGAGCATCTAAACTACCAATTACATTTGGAGTATTGTTGAGGTTTGGAGGATTAGGGCTAGTATCGTCTAGTAGTATAAATCTTCTGATTCCATTTGTCGTGAAGTATAAGCCATTACCGGTAAATTCAAAAGAGCCATTAATAACTGGAGAGACTAGATTTGAATCTTGGAGTCTAATAGGGACTTGATTAGAGTCTTTATTTATATTTAGTTTGGCTTGGTCTAAATCTGAGGAATTAATGGCAGCATTAGCTGATCTATTTGCTCTAAGCACTGGGCTAGAATCATTGATAGCAAGGGAAAAGGTGTCGCTTGCAGCATCAAAGTTTAAGTCAGCGTGATCTACTCCTAAACCTATTCTCAGTGGATTAGTTGTTAAAACTGGACTTGAAAGAGTTTCTGGGACTAGGTTTACATTAACATTCTCATCAATAATAAACTTAGGTGCTG
The DNA here is from genome assembly GCA_022447685.1 of Candidatus Caenarcanales bacterium. Taxonomy (GTDB): domain Bacteria; phylum Cyanobacteriota; class Vampirovibrionia; order LMEP-6097; family LMEP-6097; genus DT-14. Next base: position 10,633 of record JAKVAO010000021.1, read on the forward strand.
GTCTGATTTTTCGTCTTCTCATTTTTCCAGTTTGAACAGGAATTTGAATTCTAAACGCGCCATCACTTTCATTAATAACATTGGTTTGATTTGCTCTTCTTCTTCTAGACGACTCAAAGATTAATTTCTTGAATAGTAAAGATTCAACATTACATTCATCAAGACCATCATTGTTACAAATATAGCCAGGTACAATCTCATTAGTTCCAGGACTGTTATTACTTAGGTTACTTGTGCCTGTACTGAAGCTTGATGTGCTGAGAGAGTTATTAGCAACGAATTGACCACTACTACTAATAGTAGCTCTATAGAGAGTGAATAGAGATCCATTCGAATCATGAACCGCAAGATAAACTTGTCTATTGCCAGTTTTAGGAGTTAATTCTATAAGAATTCTTTGATCTCTAATGTTTCTTCTATAAGTTGGAAAGTCTACTTTGGTGTCTGAGACAATAATACTTTCACCAGTGAATTCGTCAATCTCATAAGCAAGTATTCTGTATGTTGGTGCATTGCTGATGTTTAGTGGTCTTGTATCAATGGTACAGAGAAGGTTGGCTTTTTCTTGACTTAAGTTTTGATTTAAGTCATCTATGCTTACTTGAAAGTCAAGGCTGCAATTACCAGCAAGGCAGCTTAAATCAACTTTTCTAGAGGCAGCAGAGCCAGAATTAGTGCTGAGTAGGAGAATTATGAGAGTGATTAAAATTGAATTAAATAATTTCATGTATTTTCTCCTAATATAAATTAAAGTAACCGTTAATCGAGCTTTCAATATCTTGTCTGAAAGTATCTGATAGAGAGCGATTGTATATTCTTATTTCTTGAATTTTTACTTCAGCATATGAATTGTTTTGATCAGATCTACGACCAACTTTAAATGAATTATTACTAGCTGCTCCTCCAGCTGGAAGATTTGCGTCATTTACTTCGTTTGAATCCAAATACAGTTTACCTGTACCAATGAAATTGCCTTCATCAAAGTTGTAATGTATTAAATATGATTCATTTGAGTTTAAGTTTGCACCTTGCTGCTTTTGTGCGCTAGAGCCATTCCATGCAGCTGGATCAAGATCATTTTCAAGAAAAAGACCGCGTCCATTACCATTGGCGTTGTCACCTTGATGCATAATAAAGTTTTGACTCTCATCTTGGCTAGCTACAGTACTTGCTACTACTGCAAGAATAGAGAAGCTTGGTGAGATTTGTAAATCTGCGTTAGCCAAAAAGTCATTTGCAAACTCAAGTGCAGCGATTGTATTGTCTGAGCTAATTAAGACTCCACTATTAACTATTTGAGCTTGTAAAGATGGACTACTCTGTTCAACATGATAGCCATTGAATGACTGATCAAACCATTTAGTCACAAAACCGTCATTGCCAGCTCCAACAAAGTTTAGTAATGAAGTCGTGTCTACATCACCTGAGCTTGTGAAATAAATATTGGCTTCAGCGTCATCGGAACTTCTACGAACCCGTAGGCATGGTCCATTGTAAGCAGTATTTACTTTTCTTACTGATAGTAAAAGATCTATTCTAGGTAAGTTGAAAATTTTCATATGAACAAGCTCAGAACTCGCTTGATCGTTAATTACATCTAATTGAATTACATTAATTGCTTCAGGGTTGTAAGTACCTTGTAATAAATTAAAGTAAGAAGGGAAATTGGCGTTGAATTCACCTTGGAGAATTAGGTAAGCTCTATGTCCTTGTTGAAGGTTAATTGCGGTGAAGGTTTCATTCTGGTCAATAGTTTTGGTGAAAACGCTGTGATATTCCTGGAAATCGATATCTGTACTTGAGAGATTCTGGTTTACAGTTCCAAAGCCGTTTCCAAGTAAATCAATTAAATCTTTTAAAACCTTTCCCTGATTTGCACTTAAAGCAGTATTAGTATTGGTTGAACTTAAATTATCTTCTATTCCAGTGATCTCTAATTTATCATTTAGTTCTGTTGTTAGATTCGTGATATCACTTATATCTCTATTTGGAAGCCTTGCAATATCTACTGTTCCTATATTGATAATACTTGCATTTAAACTTGCAATTTTATCATTGGTGATAGAGTTATCGGAGAAGTCCTCGCTGAGAAGGTTATCGTCAATGATCTTGGCAGAGTCTATGCTATTTACTGGAATAGTAATTGGTAAGTCATTTGTTGTTGCTAAAGTTCCACTACTTGGTAAAGTAAGATTCACATCTGCTTGAGAAGTCATTAAGATATCATCTGCTCCAGTCAGAACCATTGATTTAGAAGTGTTTTCATTGAAAAGTCTTTCTATCTGTGTGATGGTCGGAAGATGATTTATGCTAATTGTTCCTGAGTTTAAGTTGCTTGCATTGGTGAAGAAACTTGAACTGTTGTTTCCTAAAGTGTTTGCGTTACCAGCGAGATTTGCTTTGACGTCTACATTTATACTATTTGGTGAGAATTGATTACTAGGATCTAGTACTATTAACTCTCTGACTCCATTTGCTGTAAAGTAAAGATTGTTATTACTGTATTCAAATGAACCATTTCTTGGAGGATTGGATATAGGAGAATTATTGAGTTTAATACTTGGCTTATTAGTCTCGGTTCCACGTTCTAAATCTAGGGCAGCTAAGTGATTAGTATTATCAAAACCAATGGAGTTATTTTTGAAACTTAGATTTGCAGCTGAATTGTTGATTGAAAGTTCTAGTTCATCATTTACTGGGTCAATAGAAAAGTTACTTGCATCTCCTGAAACACCAATATTCAATTCATCAACTTGAGATATAGAAACTGGTTGATTGTTAACTAGACTTGGGTCTGGATTTACATTGGGATCATCTGCACTTATAAATTCATCTTTTTTTACAGATGAGATTCTTTTGGATCTCAGTCTTCGTGAAGCAACAACAGGAACTCTTAATTTAATTGTTCCATCTTCTTCTTTGAGAAGTGTCATCTGTCTAGCTTCTTGGATTGTGCTAGCTTCAACTGAAAAATTATGAAAGAAAAGTTCTTCTAAATTACAATCTGAAAAACTATCATCTGGGCAGGTTCTGGTTTCAAGGATATTGGAAGCTAAGTTAAAGCCAGTACTTGAAGGTACTAGACCAGATAAATTTTGACCGTAGATAATACCTTGTGTGTTTTGGGTGCTTGAGTTGATATTTCCAAAACCATTTAAAGTTGTTCTATAAGTTGAAGATAAATCACCGTTGTTTTTGTAGATATCAAGTGAGAAAACTTTTGTTCCGATAAATTCAGGAATATCAATGATTACCAAAGAATTTCTTAGTTTGGATCTTTTTCCTGGGAATTTGATGTTTAGGGACGATATTATATTCACTCCAGAAGAGGTGTTTTCATAGACAAAAATTCTAAAATGATCAGAATCAACACTATTTACTCTAAGTGGTCTTAAATCTAATCTAATTCTGAAACCTGGGTAAGCTTCTGGAAAAACCTTGCTGATATCATTGTCGTTTATTCTTAAATTTAGGTTGCAAGCACCACTTTGGCATTGAACTGGGACAAAAGCAGCTTTAGCTTGATTAAAATTATTGGTGATAAGAGCTAGGAAAATAAAAACAAGTAACTTGATTAAAGATCTATTAACTTTCTTAATGCTTAAGGTCAAGATTTATTCCCCCTAGGTGCTTATTTTTCTAAAGATGTCCCTAAAAACTATATTTTTTAGAGTTTTCTTAATCAAAAATATATATTATCATATTCCAAGAGTATTATCTAACTTTTGGAACCATCGCCACTTACAAGTGGGATCTTATTTTGAAATTTATAGTAAATTTTAGCCTTTTATTTGAACTCTATAGCCTGCAAATTTTCTTATATTTATAACCCCTGTATCAAAGATTAGATACTGACCTTTAATACCCAGTAATGTCCCTGATACTATTGGATTTTTGTCAAAATTGTGGCTTTTTATTTTTTGAGGATATTCTTCCACTGGATATTCAATATTGGTAATTTCATCATCACTTTCTTCGATTTTTATCTCAGCTATAGCTGCAATTTCTCTAGCTCTCTCTAAAATTTCTTGTTTTTGCTGGATTAAGTCACATGGTTCTGCTTCATTTTTGAGCATTTTACGCCAATTTGTCTTATCTGCAAATGATTTTGCGATTTCAGATTCAATTATTCCAGCATCTTTTCTTCTATTTACTTTAAGAACTTTGATGGCTTGACTTGCTCCTTGGTCTATCCATCTATGAGGGAGATTTACTGCTCTGGTGATACCAATTTTTATGCCACTGGTTAGAGATAGATATACATAATGATCTGTATTGCAATTCTTCTCTGCAAAATCATTATCCCTACATGTTCCTTCTTCAAAATGACACAATTCTGGTTTGACTATGCAGATATCGCATTCAGCTAATTTCTGAAAGCAGGGGAAACAATAACCTTGATTGAAGGTTTTAGTTACTCGTCTTTGGCAGCTAATGCAGTTTATATCGCCGGTGAATTCAAGTTCAAGTGATGAACCAATAAAATTATTCATATTGACGATTTCATCACTTTTGGTGTTTAAGTGGTCATCAATAACTTTCAAACTATAGCTTGCAAGATTCTGTGAATCTAATTTATTGGACATCTTGCGTAGAGAAATTGTATTCATTTGTTTAGTTACTATACTATACTAAGAGTAGAAGATTTATGAACAAAGTCACCAAGTTTTTAGCTATTTTTATCTTTTCAGTTATGTTTCTAGCTTCGTGCTCCAAGACTGAGAAAGACGCAGTTTCATCTGAGCATTTCAAAAGTGAAATTACTTTAGATTCTACTACTGTAGAAGGAAAGCATTATATTGCTATTGCAGCGCCGCTTACTGGTCCTTATCAAGCATTAGGTAAAACTATAGTTGAAGGTGCTCAGCTTGCACTTGAAGAATTTAATGATCTTGCTAAAGATCAAAGTGAGAAGGTTGGCTTTGTGATTCTAGATGATGGCGGAATAGTTATTGAGGCGCTTGAAAGAGCGAAGATTGCTATTGCTCAGAATGTTTTAGGTGTTATTGGTCATTTGAATTCTCAGGTATCAATAGAGGCTTCTAAAAAATACTTTTCTGCTAAAATCCCACAGATTTCTCCAGCTTCAACTCATCCTAAATTCACTGAGAGACCAGATTATAGAGGTTATGTCTATAGAACTATTGGTACAGACAGGCAGCTTGGTGAGGCAGCAGCTAATATGGTTTTGAATAACTCAAATTACAAGAGAGTTGCTGTACTTTATAATGATAAGCCTTATGGTGTTTCTGTTTCTTCTGAGTTTGTTAGAAGGCTTGCTCCAGATAAATCTAGAGAAGTAGTTTTCTATGAAGCGATTCCAGTTCGTACTGAAGATCATAGTTTTACAGCGAGGAAGGTTGCTAAAGCACAACCTGACTTGATTTTCTTTGTTGGTGAATATAATGATGCTGGTTATTTATTGAAAGATCTAAGAGAGCAGTTAGATAATGGTTTCCAATTCTTAGCTGCAGAAGGAGTTCATAATCAATCATTTATAGAAATTGCAGGTAATGCTGCAGAAGGGAGTTTGATACTTGGTGCTCCATTACCGAGTCAAGAGATTATTCTTAACTACCAAAAGCGTTTCAAAAAAGATCTTGCTGGTTATGCTTCTACTAGTTATAAAGCTACTAAGATAATGCTTCAGGCGATGAAAGCAGCTAAGTTTGAGAATGGTGAAATGGTTGCAAAGCAGCTGCTACAAGAGAAAGTATTTGATCTGAATGGAGATCTGGTAGACCCTTCTTTTACTTTGTATAAGGTTTCGGGTAAGACTTTTATTTCTGTTAATTAATCGAGCACTAACAACTCCACTAACTGCGTTCCTCAGCCTTTTCAAAATTTGAAAGCCTTGTTATTGAAGCTGCTAGCACTCGATTTATCATATTCATGGCAAGATTACATTTGCGGAAAAATGACCCCTTAAAATTTTCGGTAAAGTTTTGCATGATTTAAGTCATGAGGCTTGAAGAACTTGAAACTTTTAAATATCGTGCTGAGAGTTTGAAGCAAGTTGGTTTTGCTTTGGGTACACCGTTTTCTGTTTTATTAATTCAAGTAATTCCTTTGCAGAATTGGGCTGCTTTGCAAAGGGTAGGCTATGTTTTCACTGCTATAATGTTTATAGGTGGACTTTTATTAATTAACAGATCTTTAACCATAATGAATTTAATAAAAAAGGATAAATTAGATTTATGAAAGATATGATTATGCAATTCATTGGGGTAACTTTAACCATTACATGTGTCCTTATGATGATTTGGGTTCCTTTTTATCATGAATATAAAATAGCTAAAAGAGCAGGAAAACTTGACCCTAAAAGAAATTTTTTGTTGAATTTCTTTTTTCCTCCTGTTTGTTAACTGTAATTGAGAAGATCATTGGATTTATTTCATAATTTATAATTAAATACATGGAACTTTTGAATAAACATAGATTGAAGATATTATTGTTGCTCCTATTCATTTTTTCAATCTTAATTCTGCTTCAGTTTGACAATATAGACAGAGACCTCTTTTTGCATAACATTCAAGTCTATGGATTCTTATATTCCTTTCTTATTGTCATTGTTTCTGGTTTTTCATATTTCGAACAAAAATCTAAGGAATTAGCACATAGAAGATTTGAAAATTATCATAAGCTTATTCACTATGTATCTAGTGGTCATGATACGAATGGTAACTTAATGAAAATAACAAGTCAGGTTGCATATATATATGAATTGAAGAATTTCAAAGAATATAAAGAGGTAACGTCTCTCACTTTAAAGTATTTAAAAGTATGTTGGTGTAAAGATTCAAATTTAACTGATGAAGCAAAAAATGATTTAATTTCTTCAGTTGAGCATGTGATTAAAGACCTTGCGGAAAAATGACCCCTTAAATTTATAGATAATTTTTGTGAAAATGATGACTAGAGATCATTTATCATGAAAAAATTAAGAAGAAAATTTCCAGCTAATTTTTCAGATTTACTTTTTATTGGGATTTTTGCTATTTGTGTAAAATTTGCTCTTGGTTTAGTATCTGCTGTATTTCGAATTAAATATAATAGAGGGAGAAATGGATAAAATGTATTTAATCAAGGCAATAATTACATTTACTATTGGATCTATAGGTATTTTTATTTTTCTAAAAACTTTATATGAATATGATCGCTTTGAAGATGAATTTTATGATGAATAAAAGTCTTCGATGCTTTTTTCTTGCTCATCAACTGTCACTCATTAACCCTACTGAAAAGCAGACATATAAAGCCCAGAATCACTAACCAAGTGATCAACATAGCCAGCAAAAAACTTAGAGCCATAACCACAAGCTAATGAAACCGGATTATTCATCTGTTCTGAAGCAAATTTCTTCCATTCATTAATAGTCCCCACAATTCTGGAGAAGACACCTTGTAATATTGCAAGTTCAGTATTAGAGAATTCATCACTTTCTATACTTGCAAAGTCGAAGTAAAATCTTTCAAGTCTTCTGTAGTCTATACTCGGCAAGGCTTCCATATACTTCCCAATTAAATCGAAACTCCTAATAAAGCCAATATCTATCATGCCACCACGAAAGTAGTAATTGGAGTTAAGTAAAGTTAGAGTAAATGCTGTTCCGAAGTCGAATAAAGCGATATTTTCTTCAGGGAAGAGTTTTAAAGCGCCTAGAGTTTTGATCAATCTATCGTTACCAAGTTCTGGATAAATATCATCGATTTGATTTCGAAATTCCACCAGTTCATCGTTGAATTCTATAGGAAACCAAAGCGAGTGTTTTTTTTGTATTTCTTTGAATTGAAATTTAATATCATCTTTGATGTCAGCATTTAAGCTTTTGCGTGAACTAACTATATAAACTCTGAATATATCAAAGTCTATAGATCCGTTATACTTTAATAAATGGGCATTAAATGCTTGTGAAACACTACTAAGGTCGTAATATGTTTCTCCTTCCAGGTGGAATTTTATTTGGCTATTACCTATATCGATAACTAAAAACATGGGATTACTGAATAATATATATGATTTGATTTTTAAGCCGAGCAAGGCCTATAAATATTTTGACCTTAAATTCAATAGAAGTCTATTCCTTCAGGCAATTATTTTTAGTTTTTTTGCAGCGATACTCTCCTCTTACTTCTCTATCAAAGCATCTCTTGATATTCTTTTCGATGTACTTTTTTCTAGTATTTTAATTTTTCTTGTTGGTTTTGTATTCAAGCTTGAGAAAGGTGACTTTTTTAAACTTCTTGCTTTTATCGCGCTTGCAAATTTCCCACTGATTTTCAAGGTTCCTTTGGAGTTGATTAGTAACAAAATTCCTTTCCTAGGCATGCTTTTATCATTTAGCTTGTCTATCTGGATTTTGAATCTCACTATCATTGCTATTTCTATAGTCTGTAAGATTTCTAAGATGAGAGCATTTTTGCTCCTGATTATCCCAATTATTATTCTCTTATTGTTCCTATTTATTATTTTCCTTCAGTTTTTGATTCCATTATTTGAGTTTTTAGTATGAAAAAAGCAGTTATTCTTGGTTCTGGTTTAAGTATCCGTGAAGGCGTCACGCCCCTGGAATCTATTCCTTATGTAGACATCCCTTCTTGGCCGGTTGGCTCAGTGAAAGGTCATAAAGGGGTTTTGGATAAGTATGAAGACCTCTGGGTTTTACGTGGTAGAGCACATCTCTATGAAGGCTTCACTTGGGAGCAGGCATGTTTTCCTACTAAATACCTTGCTGAAAATGGCATTGAAGAACTGATTATCACCAATGCTGCTGGTGGAATTAACTCTGATTTTGAGATTGGAGATTTGATGCAGATTACTGGTTATTTGAATTTTATGAAGCCAGATAATTCTTGTAAGCTATCTCGGCTCACTCAAGAAGTCACTAAGATCAAAACAGAAGCTATTGCAAGTGATGATCTTTATAGTGGTGTCTATGTTGGTGTTCATGGTCCAAATTATGAAACTCATGCTGAGATAGCTTTATTTAAAGAAATGGGCGCTCACGCTGTTGGTATGTCTACTATTCCTGAATTAGAGACTGCTAATGAATATGGTCTTAAGGTTAAAGCTGTGAGTGTGATTACTAATGTCTACGGTAAAACACTTGATCTTGGGCATGAGGGAGTTGTGGAAGCAGCTAAGAAAGCTAGTCAGAAACTGGTTAAGCTTCTAGATTTAGAATAATGTTTTATTTTCGAAGAAGAGATTCTGGTTTTTCGATTCTAGAAATGGTAGTTGCAGTTACCATACTAACCATAGTCGTTTCATTATTCTATCTTTATAACAATAAAGGAATGCGTTTCTATGACAAGATTTTAAATTTTGATAGAGTGCAAATTAATGCAAAGTCCTCAATGGAAACGATAATCAATAATCTTAGAGAGGCTAGTAAAGAATATATTTTCGTTGGTTCTGGTTACAACAGTAGAGTGCCTTTGCCTGAAGATATTATCATCTCTGAACCTTATGTTTATTTTGCTAAGTTTGTCCCAGACTCTGAAGAAGTCGATGTCAAAGGTATCAAGGATAAAATTGCAAGAAAAGTTGCTGGACACTATGATTACTATCTTCTTTACCTAGCTAAAGTTTCTAAAAATGCTGGTGAATATTATACAGATAGGGCAAGGCTCAAATTTTTGATCTTTACTAATCAAACTATTGAGAACACTGATTTTAATGCTCAAGATTGGCCTTTCTTACCAATCAAAGACGATGAATTTAGTTTTTCGATTTTTAATATCGGTGTTGATCAATCTTCCAAATCAAGTCAGGAATTGCATAAAGGTTTTCTGGAGTATATTCAACTTGGAACTCAAAGTCCAACTTTCTCAATCTCTGATTCTGAGATTGAGTTTGATTATTTCAACTCTAATAATGTTATAGACAAAGAATATGTTTTCGTTAAAATTGTAATGAAAGATATCGATGAGAAAGTGATTTTGAATATGGAGACGGCAATAATGCCACGGAATTAATTATATGAGCTTAACTTTTCTTACTCGAAATTTAACTGTAATTATTCTGGCTTTTGTTTTTACTCTATGTTCTTGTACTCGAGTAGATCAGGGTTATAAAGTATTAAATATGAATCTTGGTTTTGAGCCCGAGGCTTTGGATTGGAATATTGCCGGTGATATTTACTCTTACACTATTATTCATAAAATCATGCATGGCTTGACTCAATTCAGTGAGGATGCTGAAGAGAAACTTGCTGTGAAACCAGCTCTAGCTAAGTCCTGGACTATAAGTGAAGATGGCTTAGATTATATTTTTGAGATTGATGAAAGAGCTATTTGGTCAGATAAACGTGAGGTTTTGGCACAAGATTTTATGGACTCACTTACTAGGACTCTAGAACCTAGCTTCGGAGCACCGTATGCTGAGCTTTTACAAATAATAGATATGGATAGATCCAAGGTTCTCGCTAAGAAAAAACTTAGATTGAGTCTTAAATATCCTGCTAGTTATTTTATTTATCTGACAGCATCTTGTTTTATGTATCCTATTCGCCAGGACTTGATTGATAAGTATGGTGATACTTGGACAGAAGCAGATAAGATTTTGAGTACAGGTCCTTATTTGTTGGATTACTGGCAGCATGAGTACAAAATAGTTTTAAAGAAGAATCCTGATTATTTTTTAAAGGATGAAATCGAGAATAATATTGATGAACTGAAATTTTTCATGGTTCCTGAACAATCAAGTGCTTTTACTCTTTTCAAAAATAAACAGTTTGATTGGATAGACGGAGGTTCTATTCCAACTAGTGAGTTTGCTAATTTAGAAAAGTGTTTGGCAGAGGAGAAGCACATAAGCGAATTACCAGAGATTTGCAGAGATTTTGATATTGCTTCTAGCTCATTGCTGAGAAATACTTTCCTTGGTTTTAATGTTAATAAAAAACCTTTTGATGACATTAGAGTTCGCAAAGCCTTTGCTTATGCCTTGGATAGGAAAGCTATAGCTAGCTTAAGGGGTAGGGGGGATATTGGAAACGCCACTTGGATTCCTCCTGGACTGAGTTATTTCTATAGGAAGGATAAACAATATATTTTTGACCCGAGTTCTGCACAAGACTTATTGAATGAAGCTGGCTATAGCGACAAATCTAAATTCCCAGAAGTAATTTTCCTGTATCCAAGTCGTGAAGATGCGAAAGCACTTGCTGAAATCATGCATTCAATGTGGCATAAAAATCTTGGAGTCGATGTGAAACTAGTTGCTCAAGAGTGGAAAGTCTTTATGAAAACTTTGAAAGATGATACTCCTCATCTTTATCGCTTGAGTTGGGGGGCTGATTATCCTGAGCCCAGTACTTTTATGCAATTATTTACCCGTGATAATCCTATTAATTACGGTAAGTGGTTTAATCAAAATTATGAAGACTTGGTTTTTAAGGGTATGTCTAGCCTAAATATCGAAGAGTCCAAGAAATACTACTTAGCGGCTGAAAAAATACTATTAGACCAGGAGATGGGTATTGCTCCTTTATTTGTAAATAGGCAGCTTTTATTAAAACAAGCTAATATTAAGAATATTAAACCTGATCCTATGGATTTAGTTTTTATTGATAAGGTCCAGAAACTATGAATACTGAAAATATATTCTCTAACCTCAAACGCAAAATGCTTACTCAGGCTGATCAGATGCTTTCTGAGGAAGTAAAAGAAGAGCTTGGCATCAAAAAATATAATCATCAGCAGAATTCAGATTTGAATGCTGATGCACAGATTGGCTTTTTCCAACCAGTTGATTCACAGTTGATCAACAACAGAGAAGCTAAGAGTTTAAGGTCACTAGTAATATTGGTTTTAATTTTATTGGTTGGTTTTCTAGGATTTTTATTTTTCAAATTGATAGCGCCAAGCGATCAGTATATTAATGATAGAGAAGGTATTACTATTGTTGATGGTACAACTGTTCATAAGGATATTCCAAAGGAAGAAGAACCAGAGCTTACAAAAGTAACTGAACTTGAAGAAGTTGAAATCAATGAAACTAATCTAACGATAGAAGATATCAAAGTCGCTAAAGAAGATGAGAAGAAAGATCCTGCCAAGAAGCTTGCAAAATCTCCTTTACTTAAAACAGAGTCAGCAATCCAGTTAGTAGAATACAGAGTTCAATCTGGAGATACTTTAGATAGAATAGCTAAGCGTTTCTATGGTTCAGCTAGTCTGGAGAATATTAATAAAATTAAGACAGCAAACAAGATTCGTAACGCAAGATATCTGCAAATTGGTCAGAAATTGATAATTCCATACTAAATATTATGCTGGAGCCATTTCAGGGTTAGCTTCTGGGGCTTTAGAAAAACTACTGATTTTATCTCTTACTGTTTGAAGAGATTTATCTATGAAATTGGAATTAGAGTCTTTGTTACTTAAATTTCTATATATATCTTCAAGGTTTTCAATCATTGCTATTTTCTCTTCTGAGCTTTTATCTGATTTCTTGATATCTTTGATTATATCTTTGTATGCTTCTTCTTTAGTTGGTGCTTTACCAGCAGGGGCTATGAGTTTTTTGATTCCGAAGCCGATTGATACTCCAATTATAGTGAGTATAGTTGCTATTCTTCGCATCCCAAGTAAGCCATAAAGTGCAGCACCTACAGCACAAGAACCGAGCATTATTTTGTTACCTATGCCATGAGCAACATTTCTTGCTCTAGTAATGGTATTGTGTAATGGATCATTTTCTTTAAGTTTATAGAAGTTTTTGCTGTTATCAATTTTACTTTCTTGGGATTCTGTTTGATCTGCTGCTACTGAATTATCTGATATACCTTTAATAGCATTGCGATTTTGTTCGAGTTGATCTGGATTTACCCCAGTTTGAGAATCTATTGGAAATTCTTGGGCATTTTGGCTCTGTTCAGGGGCATTATTCTCTGTATCTGTCTTATTTACAGATCTCCTTCCGCCTGGTTGAATAGTGCGAATGCTCAAGGCTTATCTCCTATATCATATATAGCTATGAATTAATAAGTACTACATATTGTAGCACTTTTCTGCACAATATAGCTATACAAACCTACAAGTCTTTAATTTTGCAATTTTTGATAAGAAAAGTTATGCCATTTGTGGAACTTGTTTTTTCTCGCCTTGTATAGCAGATAGTACAGAGTTGACTATATTATTCTTGCCAGCATGGAAGGTAGCGACTCTCTCTCTCAGTCCATCTGGAGGATTAACGTCTTTGTCCATTTCCATGACATAGTCACCTTCTCTCATTCTATCGTTTACATTTGGAGCGTCACCAAGGGCTCTAATCTCATCACCCATACCGACGAAGAATTGACCAGTACCGAAGTTGTAGATGCTAGATCCTAGATCCTCGAAGCCAGCGAATTCAACAAGTGAACCAACCATCTGTATCAGACCAGCTTTATACTTATCGAAGCCTGATTTTTCTGGACTGTAGTGGATTTGATCACCATTTACGTTAGTAGAGATTCTCTGAGTACCAGCTGGATCTTTCATTTCGTGGGTTGCACCAACCATTACACCAAGACCACCTAAAGCTTTACCTATAGAAGCAAATTTCTGTTGTAAAAACTTACTCTTGAATGAACTTAATACGCCTAAGGCACCAGAGGCAACTGAACCTATACCTAGAGCTGCGTAAATATGCTGAGGGCTATGTAAACCAAAGTTATTAGCACCACTCTGTTTTCTATTGTACTTGAGTTTACCACCATTAAATGGATGTAATAAACTATCCATAATACCAACTCTAAGACCAGAACCTTCTTTTGAGAAGAGTTCTTTAGTTGCTCTAAGGGCAAGCATGAAGTCAGCTACACCAAGAGCAAGGAATTGTGAACCAGGAAGTTTGCCGAGTGCTCCACCCATAAATTTCTCTGTAAGGTGTACCATGATTTCTTCACGGCGTTCAGAGTATTCACGAGAAGTATTTCTTTGGGTCTTGAACTTAGCTCCAGCACCAGTGAAGTGTTCATCAACAATAGCTTTGGTTCCATTGTCAGTCATGTCGAAGGAATCGAAGTTCAGGTTCTCACCTAAGAATATCTCCATCGCACGACCAATCTGTATCATGTTACCGAAGGCAAGACCAGTACTCTCTGCGATACCACTTACAAATGGTAAGGCTGCAGCTGTGTTTGCAAGCTCACCCAAGAACTGCCACGGTGAGTAAAGTGAAGATTGTAGACCTTTGGTGATTGCAACACCCATGGCACTGAACATAGTAGGAACTAATTGAACTTTCTCCAATACTGCAGCTAGAGGCTTAGCACCAGCAGCTTTAGCTGCCAAACTTGCACCAGCTAGACCACGAACTAGTTGACCAATCCCAACAATGAATTTACCAAAGAATGGCGCTGAATTAGGATCTTTAGCGAAAGTTTCTTTCAAAATTGGCACCTTCGCCATCCAACCCCATTTAGGGTTCATGGATAACGGTCTTTCAAATTTGAATTTTTTCTGTAGATCTTCAAATAAACTTAAGTGCTTGCCATCTTTATCTTTTTTGATATAAAGAGGAGTCATTAAAGTTTGTTTTCTTGCATTTAAACTCTTTTCCCAAGTTGAATCTAATTTAAGATCATCACCGAAGAATCTCTCAAAGACTTTAGAGATTTTGAAGTTAGATTCTGAGATGTTGTAACTAAGGAAGATATTATCCTTGTATTCTTCTAGAAGATATTTTGTTAAATCCTCTTTGGATTTGGTTTCTCCAGTTTCTTTTAGCTTGAAGGTATTTTCATCAAGCTTCTCTAAAGCAAATATATGGTTAGAGTACTGTTCTTCACATAAATCTTCGATTAAACTTTCTACAACTTGAGTCGGGGTGATTAAACCTCTAACTAAGTAAGCACCACCGACTTTAAGTATGCCTTTCTCTTTCTCTGATTCTGTAAGTAACCCTTCAGCTGCGTAGTATTCTCTTTGTTGAGGGTTAAGTCTAATGGTACCTCTTGCAAGTGCTCCACTTAAAGCTGTAACATTCGAGCTACTATCCTCACACATTACAACTGATAGATTGTTGTCTATCATTGTTTGTTGACTAGGGAGTGCTTCAGATTTCTGTCCAGGTGCTCCCATTTCAGCGTAAGGCTGTGGGAAATTGGATTTGAAGTCAACTAGTATGAAGTTTTTCTGATCTGGACTTACTCTTGGAAGCTTGTTGATATATTTAACAAGTTCTTCGGTATTTTTTATCTTCTTACCTTCTTTGGTAACAATACCGTCGGCTTCGAATTTGATGCTGCTGACATCTCTTCCGTTGAAACTTATGAGTTCACCAATTCTTCCCTGACCTTCGTGTGGAATGCCAAAGTTGTCGTGAGCGTAGTTTTGGGCTTGATCAGATCTCAGGAAGTCAGCCCAGAGCTTCATTCCTTCATAGTATTTCTCGCTTCTGATAACCTTGCGCGAGTCGAACATGTGTGGAGTGATACACGCAATCTCAGCTTGACGCATAGCATCAGTTAGATCTTGCTCTACTTCAGCTTGGCTAGGATCTTTGATGCGTTGAATTAGAGATTTATACTTTTCAGGGAAAGGTAAATCCATCTTCTCGACTTCATTTACAAATTTTTCAGATGAAAAGTTTTTCTCTCTAGACTCCTGAACCAAGTCCATGTATTTCCAATAGGATTCTAGTGGAAACTTAGACCAAAGCATCGGGTTGCCAGTCTCTTCTTCAGTCTTAGACTCTAAAGTATCTAAGAAGATCTTAGGTAGACCTTTATACTCACAGACCCTCATTGGGTTTTCTTCTGCTTTATTATCGATGATCTTCTCTAGCTGACTTACTAAACCTGCTCCCTGGTAGCCTTTCAGGTCTGTAATATTTTCCAAGAAGTTGACTATTTCTGAGAATTTGGTCGTGGATTCTCTTACACCAATACTTCCAGTATTTGCATCAAACTGAATAGCACCAGAGATACCATTAACAGTCATGTTCTTGAATAATTCAAGGTTTTCAGGGTCGACTAGATTTTCTATACCAAATTCTTGGTAAATAGAAGATAGTCTGTTGGATGAAACAGGTGCGTTAATTGCGTCAGGGTTTAGGTTTTGGTTCTTAGCTGCTTTACCATTCGCGAAGTTAACGAATATACCTTTACCTTCTTTCAGCTTCCAACCTTCAGCACCAGTTCTACTTTGAGCTGGGTGGGTTCCGGTTCTAGCTGTAAGAATTTTATAACCTGGGTTATAGGTTCCTGCAAAAGGAACTATGCTGTTAAAGGATTCCTTATCATTATTGAATACGGTTACACCTTTGTTGATGGTTCTTAAAGACTTTTTGTCGTCAGTACCACCAGTTCCAGCTGTATTCTCAACTCTTTCTGCAAGCTTACTTGTACAAGTTCCGTCTACATCCGTAACCCAGTCTATGAATCTACCTAAGGCAGCTGTTTTGAATAAGAATTTTTCAAACTTCTGATATTCAGTTCTGACTCTTTCAGAACCAGGTCCTATCATTCCTGTGAGAACTTCTTTAGGAATTTGGTTTTTCGGGGTGATGTTTCTGAGTAAATCTTTACCTCTAGAAACTATCTTGGATCTATTCCACTTGGAGAAGATCTTTGCCCATCTTGAGTTATCACTACCCTTACTGAGATTGTTTCCAACATCAGGGTTGGATACAGATTCTATGTCAGGTGTTTTTTCTATTAAGTTGTTAAGCGCAGCTTTCTTACTTTTTAGCTCTTCTGAGCCCTCTAACGCTGCATTCAAATTGCTATTTTTATAGCCTTTATCTAATTGCTTCTGTGTACTTGTGTCGGCATTGACAATTGACATTAGGGTCAAAACTCCCTTGTTTTGAATTTGAAAGGTACGCACTAGCTAGTACATCAATGTATTAGCTCATTACATTATAGAATATTTCATAATAATTTGTTAATACTCAAGCTTAAAAAATTTTTAGTAATTCGAGATAATATTTGGGGTTTCTAGCCAATACTGGCTCCTGGCTTGGGTATTTCCTTGAAGAACTCTTCGTCAAAGCTGCCCTCTCCAAGGTTGTAATTATCTTGAGCATTGCTCAAAAAACCACTTTCTGCAAAGGATTGCCATTCATTACCGAAGTCATCTACTCTGAGTTCAGCTTCTTGTAATTCTAAAATTTTGTCGCTATCTAGTACTAATTCTGCTAGCTCTTCTGGCTCTGCAGTCAGTAAATTCGCTATTTCTGCTTTATCTGATTCTTTAAATGGTTGAAAATTAACTTTACCTGGCAAATGTGCTCTAGCTGACTCTAATTTGGCCAAAATAGGTATTTTGTTCTCTTCATTGGATAGTTTTTCCATCATTCCTCCCCCCGAGAAAATTGGACTATATGTGTTTATCTACGATATAAAGTTTTAATTCACAGAATTATTTAAGTTTAGGTTAATTCTGAGTCAGTATTCCTAAGAAATATCGGAAATATCTGAATTTGGGTTTAAAGCTGGGTCTGGATTGAAGGCAAGCCACTGGTCTTTAGCTTCACTTGCAATGGTTTGTGCTTCCATGAAACTAGTATTTTTAAATTTCCCGGAATTTGTATTAGCATTTGGTTGTTGATTTTTTTTAAAACCATCCGTTATATTAGCTGAGAAGAAACCTGATTGTCGTTTGACGGTTTTTTCGGCGCTTTTAGGACTTGCTGTCGGCATCTTGGCAAATGCTGGATTGGGTTCATCCCTTAATCTGTTATTGAGGATAACAACTTCTGTTGCACGTTTAAATACCTGGGTACTAAAAGAATTAGTCCCAGAATTGGCTGCAAAATTTGGTCCTTCGCCCATAATACTTAGTGATAAACATTATAGATTAAGTTTTAGTTAAAAAACCTAAAATTTCTAATATTTTTTTTGAAATATGTTAGCTGACAAAACTCAGAAAAAGAATTTTATTTAATTTATACTGATTCTAATGCCAAAAACTAAACAGATTGCTATTTTAGGATCGGGATCTTGGGGTAATACACTTGCATGTCATTTTGCTGATGAATTTGATGTTTTGCTATGGGATTACAAAGATAAGAGAGTTGAACTTAGAAAGCAGAATCGTGAATTTGATAGACCTGAGAAGGGGATATATCCTGAATCTGTGAATTTTACTAGTTCTATAGAAGAAGTTCTAAATTTTAGTGATTTTATTTTTAATGTTGTGCCTTTGAAGGGAATTCCAAGTCTGGTTGAGTCTATTGATACTTGCTTAGCTAATAGTGATCTTGATTTGAAATCTAAGGTTTTAATCAACTGCTCCAAAGGTATAGATCTGGCGACTTTGAAGACTCCAGCTGAGATTTTCCAAGAATTTTTCAAAAAACAAGGACTTAATATAGATATTGCTGCTTTTGCAGGTCCTAATCTAGCTAGAGAAGTTCTGGCTCAAAAACCAATGATAGCTACTATAGCTTCAGAAAACTATGAATTGGCGAAGGAGCTTCAGCTTAAATTTAGTTCAGATAAAATCCGCTTGTATTCTTCTAATGATTTGATCGGTGTTGAATTCTGCTCGGCACTCAAAAATGTAATTGCTATTGCAGCTGGAGCATCAGATGGTCTTGCTTTGGGGGCAAGCACTAAGGCAAGTCTTATAACTAGAGCCTTGAATGAGCTTAGAGAGTTGATTCGCCTCAAAGGAGGTGATGAGGAAACGCTTTATACTGCTGCTGGGCTTGGAGATTTGATTGCGACTTGTAACTCTGATTTGAGTAGAAACTATCGTGTTGGCTATTTTATGGCGCAAAATATGAGCTTAGAAGAGATTAATAAAAAACTCAATTCTGTCGCTGAGGGAGTCAATACTGCTTTTGCTCTTGAGGAGCTTAATAAAACTCAGAATCTAAGAATACCTATCTGTATAGAGGTAGCAGCTATGCTTAAAGGCACTAAAAGCCCAAGAGAAGTAGCTAGTTCTTTAATGGCAAGAGAGCTTGTCTAGTAACGCGATCAAAAGAATTACAGATACTTAAAAAAATATTTTCCGCAATATACATATTGTGATATTATTTATCCTACTCAAAAGGATAAGTATGATATAGCAATGTTTGGACCTCACTTAGTAATGGAAGCATATGGATGCGAAAAGCAGTTGATGACTGATATAGAAGCGATGATTGATCTTCTGGATCGATTGCCGGGTAGGATGGATATGACTAAGATTATGCCACCCTATGCTTTTAAATACTCGGGTAAGGTAGAAGAAGAATGGGGATTAAGCGGCGTTGTATTGATTGCAGAGAGCCATATTGCTTTGCACACTTTCCCTGATAAGAACGGTTTTTTAACTGTAGATATTTTCAGTTGTAAAGATTTTTGTATTGAGACTGCGATTCAGGAGATCGTAAATGTTTACAACCCAACTCACTGGGATCACCAATTGTTTATGAGAGGTAGAGAGTACCCTCGTTCAATAGCTAAAGCTAGTGAAATTATTGAAACAGAAAGACTTCAGTGTGCTCAAAATATTCCTCATCTTGAGAAATCTTTTGCACTTCAGTAGAAATGAATTTAGAATTCAATGATTTAAAGAATCCAGAGCTATTTTTTAATAGCCTGGATTCTTTATCTGAGATGGAATTATGTAATTTCCTGTTTGAATGGCACCGTGAAGGTGAAAAAGCAGATGAATTAATTCCGTTTATTGAGTTCTTTAGGGCTAAATCACCGCCACAGCAATTGAACCGTGAGGCTTTTGACTGCGCAGGTACTGGCGGTGATAAGTCTGATACTTTTAATTTCTCGACTAGTGCTGCTTTTATAGCGGCTGCGATGGGTTTAAGTCTGGTGAAGAATGGTGGCCGAGCAGGTTCTAGTAAAACAGGATCTGTTGATTTCTTGGAATGCCTTGGCTTGGATATGAGCCTGGACATTGAAACCAATATAAGAAATTTTTATGACTACGGTCTTGCTTTTCTTTCAAGTCCAATTACTGCAAATTATCTAAAGCAAGTTAAAGCTATTGCAAGAAATCACAAGAGAAGTACTTTTGCTAATCTAATAGCTCCTTTTTTATCTCCAGTTGAAGTTCATGGGCAATTAATTGGAGTCGCGAAACGATCTTGGATAAATACTTGTATAGAGCTTGCTAAGTATTTTATCGAGAAAGGTTATAGGCAGAAATTTATTTTGGTGCACTCAGAGAATCCTGCTGATCCTTCTAAGGTTTTAGATGAAGCGTCTTCTATTTGGCCATTTAAGATTATTTTTATAGACGCTAATGGCGTCTTTGACCATCAATTTTTACCTACAGGTTTAGGTTTAAGATCTGGCGAAATTGCTGATCTTAGAGGTGCTAATGCTGAAGAGAACGCTAAGTTATTCTGGGATTTAATAGAAGCTAAGATTCCACAGGGTGATTATACGGAGTGGAGCGGGATGCAAAGTAAATTTGATACTTTGCTTCTGAATAGTGCTCTATTAATGGCACTTAGAGAAGATTTCTCAGGCTTTAAGCGCTTTCCAAACTTTTTAACTTTCTATGAATTAGAAATCGCCAAAATTAAAGAGAAAATTCTTGATAAAACCGTTCTAAGCTTTGTTAAAGAATATTGCAATTAAAAAAGTATGCACTTGTGTGTCTGATTTTGCAGTTTGCTTGAGGCTTCTAGCAGTTTGTAAAACTGCGTAAAATGATGCCGATCCGTAAACAAAAAATTGAGCGCACAAGTGCAGGCTTGCCATGTATGGAGATAGATATTAATATATTAAGTATGAGTAGAATTGTAGGTTTATCTTTAATTGTTTTTATATTTATAAATCAATTCTCTAGTAGTCTTTCTTTGCAGGCTAAAGAAGTCAAGAAGCCAGATGCTTACGCTGCTGATAGGCTTGCAAACGCTCAAGCACAATTAGATGCTTTGTATGAGCAGAAAAATGCTTTAAATTCATTAATCAAAGCTGTGAAAAAAGAGCTTAAAGCTGCAAAGATAAGAGCCAAAGCTGAAGCAATTCAGCATGAGGCTGATACTGAATTACAAGACGCTGAATTTTTAATTGAAGAGTCAGGTGTTTCTGTTGCTTTACCTGATGTTGCTGCACCACAATCAAATGCTCCATTGTTAGAAGATGTTTCTGCCTCTGTTGATTCTGGTAGAGAGCTTTTCCCGAAAGAGAGTTTTGATGAAGTTGATTCGGTATTCTTTCCTGGAGCTGAAACTAAGAAGAAAAAAAATCTTCCATATTACATTAAGTAAATGTTGAAGCTGCTCAGAGAAAATTTATTTTTGCTAGTAACTGCTTATGTGGTGGTTTTGATACAGTTAGCGATTTTCTCTCACTTCATGGATTTTGAAGCAAATTTCATACTTGCAAGTATCTGTGTAAGTTCTGTACTTCTTGAGTTTGAATTTAATTTTATTTTCTTAGCTTTTCTTGCTTTAGTGATGCAGTCTTTTGTCTATGATTCACAGTTTCTTTGGTATCTTCCTGGGCTAGCTTTGCTTTTGAAATTGATTTATACAGATGAAATCAAAAACCCTCTCTGGCTAACGATTTTATATTCTGTGATTTTGACGTTGATTATTAATTTATTTGATTCAAGTAGCTTAGCTTACTCTGCTAAGTTGTGGAAAACTGTTCCAGCTAATATTGTGCTAGCTTCTGTATTATATTTAGTCACTAATTATTTTTATGCAAATAAACCTAGAAGATAAAAGAATTTCCTACGCTTTAGCTAAGCAAGAGGAAGATGAATTGAAAATTCTAGTGAGTCATAATCTTGATAGATACTTTCATCCTGCAAGTTTACTTAAATTGTTTATAGCAGTGATGATTGAAGACAAGACCCTAAGCGGTTTTGAGAAAGCTTCAACTAAATACAATAAAATCCTAAAAGCACTTAAGGCTTCTATTCTTGATTCTGACAATGATGCACTGGCTTTTCTTGTAGATATCTTAGCTCCAAGCACTAATGATTACAATTTCATAGATGAGCAAGAGCTAGATGATTTATGTACTCAGCGTCAAACAATCTCTGCTTATTTCCACAAGCTAGGTTTTTCTGATTCTTTAGTACTTGTTAATAAATGTTTTGGTTTTGATTATTACGGTAAAGAAGAACAGATTTTAGATAAGCTGGGGCAAAATCAAATTTCAAATAATGATTTGATTAAGCTTCTAAGTCTGATAGAGAAATCATATCCATTAACTTTTGAGGCTATGCATAGAGATTTAGGTGATTTTGAGCGAGGTCCTGAGGGGAAAGCAATTCCAAGTTCGATTATTAATACTCAGGATTATCAAGTGGAAGCCTTTACTGGAGCTGTGCTTAGAAAGGAATTGGGGCTTGGTGCTATTTATTCCAAAGCCGGCTGGACTTCTAAAGTGCGTCACGATGCTGTTATTTTTGATTATCAATCTGCACGTTATTTCCTAACTGTGATGACCGCTGAATTGAGTATGAGTCCAGCAGCTTTGCAGGGAATTGCTGAGGCTTGTTTGAATCATTTGGTAGTTTAAGGAAGTCTTTCCTAGGGCTAGGATCAGGTATGCTCATCTGTAAATTGAAAATTATCTATTTCAATGAATTGATTTATATGGACTGGAAAAGCTGAAATGACCTTAACACAATTTCAAGAAATATTGAAGTTGAATGTGGGTAAATTTATTATAATTTTTCAAGAAATTTAATAGAAGTTATTATAGGGTCTGGTAAGCATAAGAACTTTTATAGTGGGTGGTAATAATATCGCATTATAATATTAGTGATTATGGCAGAAAAAAAGTTAAAGGCCGTAGACTTTTTCTGTGGTGCTGGCGGAATGAGCTTTGGCTTAAAAAAAGCTGGTATTGATGTTATTGCAGGTATTGATTTTAATAAAGATTGTAGAGAGACTTATGAATTAAATACTAAGGCTAAGTTTATTGAAGAAGATGTCGAATTATTAAAGCCAAGTTCATTATCATCATTAATTAATATTAAACAAAATGATGATTCATTGATTTTTGCGGGGTGTAGTCCTTGCCAATACTGGACTCTAATTGCTACCAATAAATCTAAAGCATCAAAATCAAAAAACTTATTAATGAAGTTTCAAGATTTTGTAGAGTATTTTAGACCTGGTTATGTCGTTATTGAAAATGTACCAGGGCTTTTAAACAATCCTGAGTCCCCTCTTCACAAATTTTTAGATTTTTTATCTGAAAATGATTATAGTTATTCATATAAAATCTTGAATCTTAGTCTTTTTGGAGTACCTCAAAATAGGAAAAGGTTTTTTTTAATTGCTAGCAGACTTCATAAATCTATTGAGTTGCCTGACCCTGGTAATATAAGAATTAAAACAGTAAAAGATGTAATTGGTGCTGTTAATGGTTTTCCAAAAATAAAGCATGGACATAGAGATGAGAGTTCTTTTATGCATACATGTGCTTCATTAGAGTCAATTAATCTTAAAAGATTAAGGCGAACACCTAAAGATGGTGGCAATAGATTATCTTGGAGTAGAGATCCTGAATTGCAATTAAAAGCTTATATAAATAAAGATAACTGTTTTAAAGATGTTTACGGTAGGGCATTTTGGAATAAGCCCTCACCCACTATAACTACTAAATTTTATAGTATTTCAAATGGTAGGTTTGCTCACCCAGATGAAAACAGAGCTTTTTCATTAAGAGAAGGAGCTACACTTCAAACCTTTCCAAAAAATTATAAATTTTGTACCAAGAATATCATTAAGGCTGCAACTTTAATAGGCAATGCAGTGCCACCTCTTTTTGCTAAACATGTAGGTAAGCATATAATTAGTTTACAAATTGCTAAATAACTATGGAAACTGTATTAGAGCTAATTACTAAAATTCAAAAGAGCTTTATGAATAACCCTGGTGATTACCATCCCTTTATTGAGCACATACGCTTCCCCTTATATAAAAATTTAAAGTCCAATACAAGAATTGATTTCAAATTCCCCCTAACTGTTTTGATTGGTCCTAATGGATCTGGAAAATCATCTGTTTTACATGCATTATATGGTTGTCCGAGGAATTATAACACTGGTGATTACTGGTTTGGTACGAATTTAGACCCTATTAAAGAAGGGGGACGACATAGATACATATATGGTTATAGTAAAAATGGTGAATTCTGTGGTGAAGTTCGTTATGCTCGCTTTAAAAGATCTAAGAGTAAAAAAGCTAAAAATCCTAAGAGGAAAAATTTAGATTATTGGGAAACATCAAAACCGGCTGTTAATGAAGATGAAATGAAAGGGGATAGAATTAGTCCTGTTGTTAAAGAAGTTATCTATAAAGATTTTCGAGCTGAGTTAGGTGCTTTCGACAAATATTTTTATTTTGATGAAGGACCTAAGAGTAGTTACAAGAAAGTGGATCGAAAATATCCTGAAAAACAGGATTATATAAGAGCAAAGGCAAAGCATTTAAAGAAGATATTTGATGAAACAGAAAAAGAAATACCTTTATATGGTAAATCTCAAAATGATGAATTGGAAAATTTGTCTAAGGAATGTGTCAAACATATTTCATGGATCTTAAACAAGGATTACACACATGCACAATGGGTTAATCACTCTTTTTATTCAAGTGCTGGTAATTCATCTAAAGCTGTATCTGTTAGGTTTCAAACTAAAAGAAGGAGTTACTCAGAAGCATTTGCTGGTAGTGGAGAAATGTCAATTACCGCAATTGTAAAAGCATTTGAAGATGCTCAACCTAATTCTTTAATTATTCTTGATGAACCTGAAGTTTCTTTATACCCTGGTGCTCAAAAGAGACTTCAACTTTATATCTTGAAGCAAATATTACAAAAGAAGCACCAAGTTGTAATCTCAACACATTCTCCTATTCTAGTTGAAGGTCTGCCAAGTTCAGCTATTAAGTCTTGTATTCCAACAGAAGATAATCAGTTTGATATAGTTGAAACTGATTACTATGAAGCGTTCTACTTTATTGAACATAGTCAAGAGTGTAAAATTCAAATCAGAGTTGAAGACAAGCTTGCAAAATTAATTATTGATTCGATAATTGATAAAAAGTTCTTTAGATATAAAGATCTTTTCAATGTATTTTATATACCAGGTGGGGAATCTATAATAAAAAAAGATATGACTAGGCTATGTTGTCAAGGAGAGAATGTTTATTTATATTTTGATGGGGACCAAAAGTTTGATTATAAAAATTGGAAAGAAGTTAAAGCAGGAGATTTAACTGTAAAAAAATATGAAGAGATTATTGAGGCTGCAACTAATCTAAATATAAAAAAACTTGAATTCCCATTGACCTCAGGTGATACGGATGATATGAAAAAGAAAGTATATCAAAATTTTTTAGACTATTGGGAGCATAAGGTTTTCTTTCTACCAAAACACACTCCAGAAGAGTTAATATGGAATGAACAAATAATTATAAAAGATTTGGAAGAAACTTGTGAAGAATCTGATGTGTGCAGGGTTCAAGCTGAGATCAATTCTCGTGATGATTTCAAAGACAAATATACCGTATATATCGAAAATACCCATGGTCATGCTTCTAGTCTTCAGAGGGATATTGTTTATGAACGACACATAAAATCATTACTAAAGAATAATGAGAATCCCATCCTAGATGATATTGTTAAAACGTTACAAGATATGATTGAGAAGCTTATAGTGGACTGAAAATTTAAACCAAAAATTTTTTTTTAGAAGGTGTGAAAGTTTCCATTAACTATTTAAAATTTTA
>JAKVAO010000022.1 GCA_022447685.1 Candidatus Caenarcanales bacterium
AAAATTTTAAATAGTTAATGGAAACTTTCACACCTTCTAAAAAAAAATTTTTGGTTTAAATTTTCAGTCCACTATAAAATTAATAAATTTTAGTTCAATATACGAAGACTTTAAAAAAGAACATATTATTTATGAAACCTATAAAAAGATAGAGAAGCTTAAAAATAATGAAAACACACTTAAGTACTATATTTTAAAACCACTTATTGAAAATATAGATTTTGACTTATGGGACAATTTATCTGATCTAATAGACAATAAAGAATATATTCAAAACTATTTAATTGAAAATTTACAAAAAGAGCTTGATCAATACAAACAAACTAATAAAGAACTGACTCTTATAAATAAGTTTTTGAATCTAAAAGAAGATGAACAAATTGAAGAAATCTGTTCAAAAAAATCTGGGTTAAGTTTTGCAAAATATGATGATTTTGATGTAGAAATATTTAGAGAATTATTTCATGACTTCACAAAAAAATCAGAGTCTTTGGAAGGAACTACAAAAATAGTTACTGATATTGTAAGCACTAATCTGAATTTAAAAAACAAGCATAGTGACTGGGATAAAAACAATGAAGAATGTATTTTATGCGGTCAAAAGCCACCCAAAAATAAAAATATTTTCAAACTATATGAAAATAAAATGGATGAATTAAAAAACTTATTAAGTCCTTTTGAAAAAGAGGTTACAAATAAGCAAGAAGAATTAACTAAGCAGTTAAAAAACCTAGTAATAAAACTTCAAAATCATAGAAAAACACTTAAAAGTGTAGGTGCTGAGCTTATATCAATATTAGAAAATCATGAAACAGTTCCAGAAAAAATTAGAACTATTTTAGAAAAAAATAATATAAAGCCACTCAATCTAGATTTTGCATATGATAAATCTCATAAGGATTTAACTGAGCAGTTAAGTCAAATTGAGAAAATACTTGAAATAAAATACTCTTTTAATAAGAATATTTATGATTCATTAAAAAAACTAAAAGCACCAGTAAATGAAGATATCAAGTATTTAGAAGGTTTAAATCTTGCTAGCTCAGAGACACGAATTCTTGAAATAGATGATTTTAAAGACCTTGCTCAAAAATTATCCGAAATCAAAAAACTATTAGATGACAATTTGAAATTAAATCATTATGAGGAAACTATTGTTAGTGAGCAAAATCTTCAATTGTATAAAACATATTTAAAAAATGAATCTGTTATTCAAGAAGATTTTCAAGCTAGGTTGGAAACCCAAAAAGCATATATTGAAGAACATTTTCATAAACAATTTTTAAGCAAGAAAGCCGAGCTGGAAAAAAAGTTCTCTAAATTGGAAAAAATCCAAAAAGTATCTGAGGATATTCTCAAAGTTTATGAAGAAGAAATAAATAAATTCAAATCAAGTCTAATAAATAAGTTAAAAATACCATTTTATATATATAGTGCAAGAATCTTACAAAACTATACTCAAGGGCAAGGGCTATTCATCAACAAGGAAGGCACCGGACAAGAACAAAACAGCAAAGTTATTTTTTCTACAGTCAATGGTTATGACCACGATTCAGTAAAACAACTCAGCTCAGGACAATTAGCAGTTACAGCTATAGTATTCATCTTGACGATGAATAAAGTTTTCAGTAATCATTCAAACTTAAAACTCTTAGCCATCGATGACCCTGTTCAAGACATGGATTCATTAAATGTACATACTTTTATTGAACTTTTAAGACATGAATTCGGTGACGATAAATACCAAATCGTTACAGCGACTCATAATGATGAGCAAGCAATGTATCTGCGATATAAGCTAAATCAATATAGTCAAACCAAAGCAGAAACTATTAATGTTCAAGATACTTTCTTTAAACCTAAACTAATAGAATCCTAAAAATATTTTCTTCTACCGAAAAAGTGCAAAAATTTAACACTTTTTCTGAGAACAAGTGCCACAAAACCACACTTTTTCTGAATATGGTCTGAAAACCCAAATCAGAATTAAGATAAAAAGTCGCTCCAGTAAGTATCCACTCACTATCATTGAAATAGAAAGCCCTAGTATCATCTGCATCCCAGTGTCTATAATTAAGCTTTGCATAAAAAGTTTCATGATTTAAAATCTGCTTTAGCTCTTCAGAATCAATGTTTTTGTCCTGCACTAAACTTAATATTAGTCACAGATTTATCGTCCCTAGTTTTTCTTATAACTAGATTTTCAGTTTGATAATCATAATTTTTCGAGCGACAGCAATAAGCTTGAAGCTTGTTAACAGAGCACACACTAAGCAATACTAATATTAGTAAAGAACTTATTTTGCTTCTAGCTTTCACCAGCTTTTTCCAAATAAACAGTCTGAGAAGGAAAGGCAAACTCTAAACCTTCAGCATCAAATTTCTCTTTCAAATAAAAACTAATCTTCTCTCTAGCATCCATATAGTCAGCATAATCAGCATTAGGGTGATAATAAACTATCTCTAAATTCAAACTAAAATCTCCAAATTCAAAAAAATGAACTCTATCCAATCTGGCTCCATCAACCTGTTCTATAGCTTCTTTCACAATTTCTTTGGCTCTAGCAATTTGCTCGACAGTCATACCATAAGTCAAACCAATATGGAAAACAACTCTTCTAGTATTCATTCTTCTAAAATTCTGAATTCTAGTACTAGTAAGCTCTTTATTACCAACAACAAGTTCTTCACCTTGTAAAGTTTGAATTCGAGTGGTTTTCAAACCTATCTTCTTTACAGTACCTGTATCTGAACCAATTGAAATAAAGTCACCAACAGCAAAAGGCTTATCAAAGTAAATAGAAAAAGAACTAAAAATATCACCAAGTATGTTTTGGATCGCAAGCGCAATTGCAATACCACCAATCCCCAAGCTGGTTGCAAGTGAAGTTATGTTCACACCTAAATTTGCAAGTAAGAGTATAAGACCGATAATCCATAAAATAATTTTGATTAGGAGAATCAGACCATCAAAAACAGTCTTATCATCCTGCTGAGTAGTATTTTCATCTACATGCAGAACCTTTCTTAAAATATAAGCCGCAATATCATTACAGGAAATTACGACCTGGAAAATAATTAGTGCCGTTAAAATAGCGTCAAGAACATGAACAATATTCTCACCAATAACTAAAGTCTTTGCTCCCAAATAAAAAGCAATATAATCATAAGTTCTCGGGTGAATTCCTTTAATAAGATCAATAATATGATCGTCAAACCTAGTATCAGTTTTACTAGTTAATTCTTGAAGCTTGCTAATTATTTGATAAATAACAACCCGAAAGAAATATTTCAAAACTATGAAAATACCAATAGCAATGAGGTAATTTTGAACTGAATTCGAGAAAAACTCTCGAGATAATAAGTCAATTAACAATTCTTGATTTATTTGCATCACTAAAATTCTAGCATCAGCACAGCCGGAGACAAATATGGCATAATCAAAATATGCATGTAATTGTCTATGGTATTGGCTCAGTAGGGGGCTTCTATTCGTATTTATTAGCGAAATCCCTAGAAAATAGACCTGAGCATAAATTAAGTCTAATAACTAGAACTAGAGTAGCTGATGCACTGAATAGCAACAAATGTATTGAATATAGAAAAAGAACTAATGGTGAAATCAGTATAGTAGATAAAGTCAGCACTGAAAGCTTCGATTATGCTCCCAACTATGCTGAGCTAAACATCAATCCAGAAGATGAAAAAGTAATACTACTCTGTGTAAAATCTAAAGATACAAAAGCAGCTTGTGAAGACATAAAAACTAAATTCGATGAGAAAACAACAGTTATATCAGTCCAAAACGGTGTCAGCAACGAAGCTAAGGTAGAATCAGTACTCGGTAAGAACTCTGTATTGGGTTGCTTAACTAATGTAGCTGCTGAAACTATAGAGCCTGGAGTTTATTTACAAATCTATAACCCTGTAAATCCTTATAGACTTCAATTTGGAGAAATTCATACAGAGAACGGCATGGCTAGAGTAAACCGAATAGCAGACTTGCTAGAATCCTGTGAAATTACAGTTAGAAGATCAGAGAATATTATCAAAGATCAATGGGCAAAGCTAGTCTGGAATTCAGCCTTCAACCCTATTAGCGCTCTTTATAAAGCTAAATTAGGTGAACTTGCTGCAAACTCGCAAGCAAAAGAAGAAGTCTTCGGGATTATGAGAGAAACTACAGCTGTTGCAAGAGCTAAAGGAATAGATATTCCTGAAAACATCGCAGACACACACTGGGAACTCACGAATAGAGAAGAGTGGGCTAGTTTCAAAACATCTATGCTTCAGGATAAAGAAGCTGGAAAAGAGCTAGAAATAGATGAGTTACTCGGCTATGTCATAGCAGAGGCTAAAAAACTTAGTATTGAAACTCCATTTGCAGAAAAAATTTATGATTCATTGTCTATGAATAAGGTTTAATAATAATTATGCAAATAATCTCCTCCATACTTAATTTCTTCAAATTAAGCTCTCTAATAGTAATAATCGGCTCGACTATAACGCTTGGTGCACTGATAGCACCTGTAATCTTCAAAGTACTTGAAAGAAGTGAAGCAGCCAAACTAATGATAGATATTTTTGCACGCTATGATGCTTGGCTTAATATAGCCGTGATAATACTTCTAGTTTCTTATAGCGTCGACCTGATTTTTGTACAAAAACTTAATTGGACTATAGCCCAAAGTATCACTGCAATAGGAGTTGTCTTAATTTCAGTTTTAAGTTTCTATCTAATCTATAATCTCAGTCCAGAAATCCATGAAGCTTACCAAAACCAAGCAGAAAATTTTAGACAATTACACGAAAACAGCGAGAAAATACACAAAGTAAACGTTCTTCTGGGTTTAATCGTCTTAATCGCTAGTTTTGTATAACTGATAAAATAAAAGCCATGCTTAGATTTCTTGCGCTAATTTTTGTTACCACTATTTCACTAAGCGCTAGTGCAATCACTATTCCTAAAGCTGTTCAACAAAAAATCTTTGCTTTAGAACCAGGTGGGCACTTTAGATTCGATGGTATCTACGAAAAGGGTAATCAAAACTGGTTATTATTAAGCAAAAATATTGAAAAAGAGGCAGAAGCTCAAACAGAAATACTTGAAATCGAAATCTCTGAAGAAAAAACCACCGCTGAAAAAGTCAGTAACAGCCAAGATATTATCGACGAAGAAAATCAAGACTATCTTATATATCATGAAGATAAAGCTTATTTATACACCCCGATCAAAGACAATACCATAAAGAGTTTCCAAGAATTTAGTCCAGCGATTCAAGAAGAAATACTCTCTATGCAAATCAGCCCAGAATTTCTAATCCCTGCTGGATTTAGTATCTCTAGAGATCTTGCCATAGTCTCTCAGGAACTGCCTATCAAATTTAGAAATGTTCAATTAGCAACAGAAAAAGAAGAAATTTTTCAAACTATTTTGAAAGAGCAAAAAGCCAAAGAATTTAATTTCCTCGCTTATTCAAGTAAAAGTAATAATTTCAGCCTCTACAAATTCAACAAAGAAAATAGCAGTGTCGAAGAGAAGTTTTTGGGAGCAATAGCGCTCGAGAACAAAGGTGAAGAACTGGAATGGGTTAGTAATATTAAAAACTTTAAAGACAAAGTCTATATCTCTGAATATAATTCAGGGAAAATCTACGAAATCAAAAACAAAGATATTATCAATAAAGATTCAGAATCTTTAAAACTCAAAACCTACAAGGACTTAAAACCCTTAATTCAAAACAATGGCTTACTGGATTTTTCACTAGAACATAAAACCTTGTTCTTCCTTTCTCAAAAAGACTCTCGCCTAAATGTAATCAATGCTAGTAATAATAAAGTTATCAACGTTGTTAGATTGCCAAATCTGGTTACTGAAATGGAAGAATATGATTTTATTAGCAGCGAAGCTAAGAACCTAATTGTTAATTCTCGTGGCTCAAATCAACTTAATTTCGTTAGTACCGCAAACTATCAAATCGTTCACAGCATAAGCTACAAACAAGATAAACGTATTAATTTCATTCATGACTTTGCAATCAACAAAGATATGCTAATTACAGCAAGTGAAATCTATGAAAATGACCAATCATCTGGTTCCTTAATAATCTATAGCTCAATCAACAAAGAACTTCTCAAAGAGCTTAAACTTGACTTTATCCCAGAAAAAGTTCTTTTCTTCCACAGTGACCAAAAAGCCTTGGTAATGGGTTTCAATGGTGAAAACAGTGTACTTGCAAAAGTTAATCTAGAGAACCTTGAAATCAGCCAGAAAGTAGCATTAGATGCAGACTTAGCAGAAGCAAAAGAGATTCTTCTATTAGCTGAAGATAAGCTACTTGCTATAAGCAGCAAAACTAATCCTATGCTGGTATTTCTGGATTCTGAGAACCTTGAAACTATAAAAAAAGTCCCTAGTAAAAACGTCTATGACAAAATAGTCTATCTCGAGTAAAACTAAGCAATGCTTCAAAGCCCTTACCCTGAAAGTATTTATATACACTTACCTTTTTGTAAGACTAAGTGTCCTTACTGTGACTTTGCTTCATTTACTGAAAGAGGCTCCGATATCAAAAAAAACTATTTAGAAGCCTTAAACCGTGAAATATCTAATTTCTTTGAATGCCAATACGAAAGCTCACCAAACCACAAGCCAATAAATATAAAAACTATTTTTTTTGGTGGCGGAACACCCAGTATTCATAGTGCAGAGGAAATAGCAACTATAATTAAGCAAATTAAAAATTACTGTAGCTTTGATGATGAAATTGAAATTACTCTAGAAGCAAACCCAGGCACAGTCGATAGAAATAAACTAGAAGAATTCAAAGCAGTTGGCATAAACCGTATCAGCATTGGTGCACAGACCTTTAAGCAAAAACTACTCGATAAACTAGCAAGAGGGCACAGAGTCGATGATTGCTATAAAATCATTGAGGATATCAAAAATACTAAATTCAAGTCATGGAGCTTTGATCTAATCTACGGCTTGCCTAAACAAAATCTAAACGATTGGATAGAAAGCCTAGACATAGCCTTATCTTTTGCAAGTCCACATATTTCTGCCTATGCCCTAAGTATAGAGACAGGAACAGCCTTTGGAGATATTTATAAAAACTCAGAACATCAAGATCTCGCTCAAGAAGAAGAACTAAGTGAAATGTATCAAGCTTGCGATGAAAAACTATCACAAGCTGGACTCTATAGATATGAAATTAGTAACTGGGCAAAGCCAGATCATCAATGCAAACATAATCTATGTTATTGGCGAGCAGAAGAATACTTCGCCTTCGGTTTAAGTGCCCACGGCTACTATCAAAATTATCGCTTTGCACATAGCCGTAATTTAAATGAATATATAAATCTTTTTCTAAATAAGAGCGCAGAAGAACTCAAGGCTGCTATCAAAAAGCGAAACATATATTTTTCAACAGAGTTTATCAGTAAAGAAGAATCAATTGAAGAAGAGATTTTACTTAAATTAAGGCTATCTGAGGGACTAGACTTGAGGGAAGAAATCTTGGAGCGTCTTAATACTGAAAGTCTAAATAGGCTTTTGGATACTAATTATCTTAAAAAAACTGAAGACAGACTATACCTCGAAAACAAAGCTTATTTTCTTAGCAATAGCGTAATTTCTGACTTAATAAGATAAAATATGCATAAGTGACTAATCATTTTTGTTAAGAAAATTACTAATTCTTCTTTCTATATTCTTTGCTGGGCTAATACTTATTAGCACTTCAATCTACCTATATATTAAGAACAACGATGTTTCACAAGAACTAAAAGTTTTCATACTCAAACAAATTAATCAAAGACTAGAAGGTAAACTTAATCTCAATGATTTTGATATTGATTATCTTGATGGTGACCTGATATTTGCAGCGGAGGATATTCAACTCACCGACAAGGATAATGAAGCTGTCTGCGAGCTTGCTGAAGTTGTTATTAAATTCTCCCCAGAAAGCTTACTTAAATTCAAATTAGATTTTGATAGTATTGAAGCGAATAGCTTTGAACTTTTCTTGATAAAGGGTGTGGATGGCAAATGGAATTTAAGTAAAATCCTCAAGACTGGCAATAAAAAAACTCAGCTGCCGAGTATAAATTACCTGAATATAGAAAAAATCAATGTTGATGTCAAAGACAAAATTCAAGACAATCATATTCAATATAATGATTTACAAATAAAGTTACAAAGAGAAAAAGATAAAAAGAAATTTTTAATCAATCTAAGTCCTCAAGAAGATTTCAATGGTGAAGCAGAACAAAGTCAAATACAAGAAACCCAAATTATTCTTAATGGCTTGATTAATTTCAATAAAGATTTCTATGAAGATAAAGACTTTTATTTAAATACAGAGTTCCTCAAACTACCTCTGAGCCATTTAGAATTCTTCCTTTCAGCTCTTGCTGGACAAGAATTTGCAAATAAAATCAAAGCCAAAGTTCAAGAGTTTAATGCTGAAGAAACTTTGCTTAATGGTGAAATTAAAGTTAACCGTGAAGAGGATCATTTAAGACTTCATATGAATCAAGAACTTGAAAAGTTTTCTCGAACAAATAGTCTTAAAATTCAAACTAATCTCAGTATCGATGAAAATATTGAAATCTCTAACCTTGCTTTAAACATAGATGGAGAGGAAATCAGACTAGATGGTGATATTGAAAAATGGCAAAATAAAAATCGTAAAGTCGACTTGAATATTAAGTTTGAAGATATACAACTTGCTGGGATTGTAAATAGGAAACTAGATTTCATTAAAAATCGATCACTAAATAAAATTATCAATAAAATCTCTTTAATCAATAAAACCAACCTAGTAAGCACTTCTATCAATTACCAATCTTCGCTTGGAGAAAATAATGTAAAAATCCTTGCTCCGCTATATGAAAATGGCAGACCGGGAAATAAGAATATAAGTGCCCATCTCAAGTTTAATGAAGAAGAAGTAAACCTATTAAATCTAAATATTCCATATCGAAGCGCAGAGTTCAATACTGAAGGGAAGTACAACAAGAAAACCAAACAATACCAAGTCACACTTCACTCCAAAGATTTGCCTATGGAACTGCTAAAAATCTTTTTGTCTGACTATAGTAATCACCCTCAGTATGGCAAGTATATAGCCAATACAATTGTAAAAGGGCATACCAACTTAGATCTAAAAGTAACCAATAGTAGTATGCTCGGCACCTGCAAAATCGCTAATGGTTACTTCTCCGCTCTCAATTATCCAATTAAAATCACTAAATTTAATACAGATTTTGAAATCAAAAATAAAGAGTACATAATCAATAAACTTAATGGCTACCTAGATGAAAAATATATTTCAGGACAGGGAGAGTTCAGACTCGACGATCCAGAAAAACCGTATGTAAATTTCATGTTTCTAGCTGATGAAATTGATCTCAAAAATATTGGTGATCAAAAATTCTTACAAAATTTCCAATTCAAAGCTCTTGTCCCAGAGAAGGTTCAGGGCTTACTATCTAATATTCAAGTTCATGTTAGCAGCGATGAAAACCGTAATTATATGCTCGAAGGTAATTTCAATATAGATGATGTCTCCTTGAAAATGGATGAAAGCTTACCTGAAATTAAAAATATACACGGTGAAGCCATTCTATCTGGAGACTTAATAACAATAAAGCAGCTCAACGCAAAAATCAATCAGGGAGAAGTATCTACCAAATTAATAGTTAATAACAATAAAGAAATTCAAGATATTGATCTCACTGCTACTAATATTAACTTGGATGATATCAACAAATTTATTGTCTACAGATACGATTCCTTCAAAGATAAATTACTAGAATTAGGTGGAACAACTAATGCGCATCTAGTTTATAACCCAGAGCAGTTCAGTGTTGATGCTGAACTAAATTCAATACGTTTAAGAACAAATTTAAATAAGTTTAAGCAGAAAATTGATTCAATCAATGGTTCAATTCACTATGAAAACAAAGATCTTCTATTAAAAGATTTAAATATAAAATATCTAAACAGTGATTTTGTTTTGAATGGTGATTTATTAAATACTTCTAATGAAAAATTTGATCCACTAGTTAATCTCAATCTAGAAGGGAATTTACACAGTAATCTAATCAAAAACTATATTCCTAGCAGCATACTAAATTTCTTAAAATTCGAAGGTTTAGTAAAGTCAAAAATTTCAGTAAATGGTAATAAAAACAAACAGGTAATTGATAGCAAAATATTTTTAAATGAGCTTGATTACTTTAATTTCGGTAACTGGTTACTAATAGACAAAAGCATGATTAGTAAAATTCGCACTAAAATAATCGCGACTCCTAATCTCATTATCTCTGATGACACCAAAGTTGTATTTAGGAAAGAAGCAGATAAAATCAAATTAAGAGGCAGTTATCAAGTTAAAGACTGGAAAGAAAGAGATAAAATCACTTACGAGATTTTTGTCAAAAGCGAAGCTGAAACAGCAGAGAAACAAAATCTAATTAATTTGGTTGCCGCACAAATCTCAAGCCTCAAACCATTTAATTTAAATCTTAGTAATGGAAATTTCCTCTGTGACACATATGGCAGTATTAGAAAAAGACTTAGCTTATGTAAATTCGATATTGGACCTGCTATGTCCAAAGGCTTTGGGATAGGTGATCTCATAAGTGATAGCACTAAAATAGATTTAGTATCAATTTCAAGAGAGCCTTTAGAAATTCAATTCCAAATGGATTCTGGGGATTGGAACGGCTTAGCATATAAAAATCTAAATTTTGATTTAGCAATAGATGATAAATACTCATATATAAAAAACCTCAAAACTGAAGTTATGGACGGTAAAGGTGAAGCTGATATTAAATTTGATTATCATAACTTAGATTCAGAATTTGATATAACTGGATACAATTTACCCGCACATGAAATTGCAGAAAGTGTCTGGCAGCTTGGTTCAGAGATACCTCAAGGTTTACTAGATATAGATTTCAAAGGTAAAACCAAAGGAATAATGCTAGAAGATATTTTCTTTAACCTTGAAGGTGACGCACAAATAGCTATAAAGAAAGGTAAACTAAGTCAACTCAAATCAATGCAGAAGCTTTTAACAGCTATTAATACAGTAAAAAGCTTCGATGTAAATAATGTTGTTCAAACCCTTATTACTTTAGAAGGCGGCAAGTTTGATCATCTACTAGCATCCTTAAATTATGATCACGGTAAAGTCAGTACAGATAAGGCTTTATTAAAAGCCTCAAAAATCGAATTAATTGGTGATGGTTATATCGACTACGCCAAAGATTATCAAAGCGTCTCAGGTAAAGGAATGATACCCAAATACTCAGACAGTTTACTGGGCAAGCTAGGAGTAGGTGGAGCCAATCTAGGTAATTTAGCTTCACTAGTGAATCTCAATGTCGGTAAAAAGAAAAAAGAGAAAAGATTCTTCAAATTCAAAGCAGAAGCTGTAGCCAGTGATTCAGATGCTATAGCTCAATCTATTAAGGAAAATTTCATGTGGCTTGAAGAATCAAACTAAACGCAAAAATTTCTTTTTACCCGCCTGAAGAATGTTTTGAAACTCTGCAACAGAAGGCTTATTCTCACTCAAAAAGCCTTGGCTAATAACAAAATTAATATCGTTAACCTTTTCACCATTAACTTTGAGTCCCCCACCCTGGATTAAACGTTTCACTTCACCTTTACTACTACTTAAACCAGCTTTTACGACTAGATCTGTAATTGCAAGCTCACCTTCCAATTTATACTCTGGAACTTCATCTGGAACTAATTTCTTTTTAAACAAATTATCAAAATGATCTTTAGCTTTTTGAGCATCTTCACAAGTGTAGTAAGTTTCAACTATTTTCATCGCAAGTTCAACTTTAAGATCTCTAGGGTTATATTTATCTTTCTGTTCAAGCTTAGAAGCAATTTCAGCAAGACTTTCTTCATTAATATCAGTACACAAAGTGTAATAGTTTAGGATCATTTCATCAGAAATACTCATAGTCTTCCCAAAAATATCCTCTGGACTATCATTGAGCGCAATATAATTCTGACTAGTCTTAGACATTTTCTTCACTCCATCCAAACCAATCAGTAAAGGCATAGTCATAATATGCTGTGGCTTCATCTCATAAGCCTTCTGTAAATCTCTTCCAACCATCAAATTAAAAGTTTGGTCAGTACCACCAAGCTCAATATCAGCCTTAAGTTCAACACTGTCATAACCTTGTAATAGTGGATAAAAAACTTCATGTACGAATAAAGGATTACCTTCATCCAATCTCTTGCCAAAGGCTTCTTTTGCTAGCATTTGGTTTACTGTAACTTTCCCAGCAAGTCTTAGCATATCAGTAAGAGAAAACTTAGAAAACCAATCAGCATTATTAACAATCTCAACTTTTTCAAGATCCAAAACCTTAGAAACTTGATCCAGATAGGTTTGAGCATTCTTAGCAACATCTTCAGCTGTAAGTGGTGGACGCGCTGAATTTCTACCTGAAGGATCTCCAACCTGAGCAGTAAAACCACCAATAAGTAGAATCGCTTGGTGTCCTAAATCCTGAAACTGTTTAAGCTTCTGTATACATACCATGTGCCCTAGGTGAAGATCAGTACTAGTAGGGTCAACACCTAGCTTCACTCTAAGCTGTTTACCTTCTTTAGCTGCATCGAGAAGTAATTTCTTTACCACTTCTACACCGCCTGGCTTGAAGTCAACTATTCCGCTTACTAGTTTATTGATTTTGTTTTCGTCTGCTTGGATATTTACCATGTATATAATCTCACTGAATACAAAGGTTTATTTTAGCAAAGCTGTTTAGGTAGAAAACAAGTTAATCTAAATTATCAAAAGATTGTAAAACTCTTAACCTATCTTCACTTACAGCAGGAATTAATTCCCATTCTTGATTATCTTGGTTAAATTTACTAAATTTATGATCAAAACATTTAGAGTTATCTAAATAGCATTCTTGCGAGGCTAGAGTACCAACAACAATAGTCTCTAATATTCCAAGAATACCTCTATCAACAACAGTATCAAAAGATTGAGGAATTATAGTCTTTATCTCGGATTCGGAATCTGAAAGTCTCCACTCCAAAGCATAATCTATTTCACCTTCTTTATCTTTAAAAATAATTAGATAACTATCACCATTATTAATAATATTTACCCGAATACACAGATTAAACCAAATTCAACTGATCATAATAAGGAACATCACTCTCGATAACTTCTATACCAGGTCTCTCATCTTCACCTGGAAGTTTAAGATCAAGACTTTTAGGTGGCAGCTCAGCTTGTGACTGAATAAGTTTCTGAATGTTTTCTTTAGTCTCTTCATCCTCTGAAACAGCGAGAAATTCATTCCATAACTTAATAGCTTTATCCTTATCTTCTAAGTTCCAGTAGCATAAACCTAATACATAATAGTTTTCTAGAAAATCTGGATTTAGCTTAAGCACTTTCTCGTGATAGGTTAAAGCTTCTTTATACTTCTTCTCAGACTGAAGTAAAAGCCCAAAATTATAATTAGCAAGGTAATCATCAGGGTAATACTCCAAAGCTCTTGCGTAATAATTCTCAGCTTCTTTATTCAGAGATAAAGCTTTAAAAGTATTAGCCGCACCAAGTATAGCCTCTAGGTTTCTTGGTTCTTTTTGGATTACAGATTGGTACTCAGATAGAGCATCAAAGTTGTTTTGGTTAAGCTTAAAAAGATTCGCTAACTTCAATCTAGATTTCTGTGTTTTATCGACAGCAACAGCTATTCTTAACTGCTCCTCAGCTTCTTTATATCTTTCTGTCTCTATTAATAAATCTACATAAACCTGTCTGAGTCTAAGATCTGTAGGCTTATCATTCAATATATCTTTCAAAAGCTTTTCAGCTTCAGTCATTTTATCCAAATCAAGCTTTACCGCTAGAAGGTTTCTATATAAATCATCCAACTTCTTAAATTCAGCCAAATACTTTTCTTCACTAGATAAAATTTTCTCTAAATTCTCTTCAGACTTCTCTAGTTCTCCATGGGACTTTTGAGCTAAAGCAAGATTATAATAAACATCGTTCTTGAATTCAGGACTGATTTTCTCTGAATTATCCAAAATCTCATTGTAGTATTGAATAGCTGTGTCATATTTCTCGAGAGCATGTTCAACACTAGCAAGCATGAAAAGTGATTCAAAATCATTAGGTTTTAACTGTAATAGCTTCTCAAACTGAGCTTTAGCTAATTCATATTCTTTCTGTTCAAAATAAATTCTAGCCAAGTTATAAATACTCTTACTATCCTCAGGATTCTTGGCGAGAGCTAAATTATAGTTCTTAATTGCAGAGTCTAAATCCCCCTGCTCCTGCATAATAAAAGCAGCCATATTATAGTCTTCAGCATATAAATACGCATCAATAGCTTCTTTTTTACTACCATTTAAATAAAATACTTTGGCTAAAGCCTGATGCCAAACAGTCTCGTTCTTGAGCCTAATAGCATTCTGGTAATTAGTTACAGCTGATTCATAGTCACCAGCACGGGAATCTAGAAAAGCTAAATCAGCATAGATATGAGGAACATTAGGATCTATTTCAGCTGCTTTTTCGTATGCAGCTCGCGCTCTATCGTATTCCTTCAAAGCAAGCCAACAATCAGCCATGTTCTTATGAACAGCGTAATTATTTACCTGATAATCCAGAACATACTTGTACTGTTCAATCGCGGCAAGATAATTATCAGTAGACTGCAAAGCTGCTCCCAGATAACT
This sequence comes from Candidatus Caenarcanales bacterium, assembly GCA_022447685.1. Taxonomy (GTDB): domain Bacteria; phylum Cyanobacteriota; class Vampirovibrionia; order LMEP-6097; family LMEP-6097; genus DT-14. The sequence continues at coordinate 14,750 of JAKVAO010000022.1, forward strand.
TCTAGCTTTGAGATGATCTGGATAAGCAAGAATGATACGATTAAATAGTTCTATAGCTTCTTTAAAATTTTTCTCTTGAAAATATATTAACGCTAAATCAAAGGTAATTAAAACATTATCAGGCTCAAGCTTTACAGCCTTCTTCAACAAAGCAAGTGATTCATCCAGATTACCAATCGACTTAGCAGCCTTAGCTGTAAGTAAAGTGATCATCGAATCACCTGATTCAAGATCGTGTGCACGTTTAAGATACGAATAAGCCTTTTGATAATTCTCAAGCTTTTCCTCATCAGAACTGAAATTCTTATCCATATAGATAAGTCCGAGCTTAGCTAAAAGTGCTGAGTCTCGCTTATCGTATTTATAAGCCTGCGCATAATGATGAATAGCTGCATCTTCATCGCCACGCTTCTCTGCGTGCACTGCGTCTTTATAGAATTTATTGAACAACTCCTTATCAGAAGCTGCTTCTGCCTGAATACCAAAACCAAAAAATAGTAGTAAGATTATAAGTGGCATTTATTCTTGTTCATACTTATTATATCGCCTATAGTCCTAAATGAGTAGTAGATGCAATAAACCTTAATAATGGAGACGCAGAAAATCAAAAAAAGTTTCACATAATAATGAAATCTATACTTTTTTACGGACCAGAAGATATTCGCTACGAAGAAATCGCTAAACCAGAGCCTAAAAATGGCGAAGTCTTAGTGAAAATAATATACGCAGCAACAGGTGGCACAGACTTAAAAACATACCTCAGGGGACACCCTAGAATTATCAAAGAAATTCCTTCTCGCTTTGGTTATGAATTAATCGGTGAAATAGAAGAAATTGGAATGGATGTTGAAGGATTTAGAAGAGGCGACATAGTAGTACCCGCTAATACTGCTCCGTGCTTCAAATGTTTCTTCTGCAAAAAAGAAGAATATTCACTCTGCAAAAATTTAGAATTCCTCAATGGCTCATTCTCAGAGTACATAATTATCCCAGCCAAAATAGTTAAACATAATCTCTATAAAGTCGAAGAAAGACAAGATTTGGATTCGCTATGCATGACTCAGACCCTTGCTGTAGCACTACATGGCTTCGAAAGATCCAAGATTAAAGATAAAGATGTAGTGGTGATATACGGCTTAGGCGCAATCGGGCAATGCTTCATAAAACTGTGTAAAGCATTTAGAGACTGTGAAGTGATCGCGTTAGGAAGATCTGAACATAAATTAAAGCTTGCACAAGAAAATGGTGCAGATAAATCCATAAATATCTCAGGGCTTAACGGAAAAGAAATAGAGCAAACACTCAAAAAAGAGCATAAATATGGTGCAGATGTAGTAATTGAGGCAGTAGGCAAAGAAGAAGCCTGGCAGAATTGCATTAATTTAGTAAGAGCGGGGGGCTTGATTAATTACTTCGGAGGCTGCACCAAAGGCAGTTCTATAAACCTAGATACCTATAGAGTACACTATGAAGAAATCAAAATTATCGGTGTTTTCCACCATAGCCCTTACTTTATTCAAAAAGCTTTTGAGCTTATAGCGAGCAAACAAATTGACATGAAGAATCTTATTAGTGAAGAATTAAGATTAAAAGATCTTAAAGTTGCCTTAGAGAAACATCGTCAGGGACAAGTATTCAAAATATTGATAAAAGTTTAAACAAATATTTCGAACATCTTTCAAGGAAAAATAGTAGAATGATCTACCTAAATACTTAGTTAAATAAGCACATACCACCGGGCTTCCAAAGCTGCAGGTCCACTCAAGCATGACAATAACACACGAAGAATTAGAAACATTAGTAAGTATTGTTGAAGAAGGTAGTTTTAGAGCTGCTTCTGAAAAACTAATGAAAGCACAATCAGCAGTTAGCTACGCTATCAAAAACCTAGAGACCGATCTTGGAGTAACTTTATTCGATAGAACTTTCTACAGACCGAAATTAACAGCTGAAGGTGAAACTATTTACCAGAAAGCTTTGCAGATTTTAAATTTAACTTCAGAATTACAATCACTAAGTAAAACCTTTGCAGATGGTATAGAAGCTAAGATCAGAATCGCGGCAGATTTAATTGCACCATCAGATGATATTATATTTGCGCTCAAAGAATTCACTGAAGAGTATCCTGATACATGTATAGATCTTTGTTTTGATTATTCAGATTCAGTTATCGATAAATTAAATTCAGAGACTGCTGACTTAGTAATCTCTAGCAGAAGCTCTAACAAAGTTCAATTTAAGAGTGACTTACTGAAAGGTATTAACTTCTTACCAGTTGCTGCAAGCAACCATGATCTTCTGAAAAGAAAGGCGAAGCTTGAAGATATAGATCATTACAATTTAATTCTAGTAGACAATGTTCAAGATGGGCTCAAAGCTAGCATCTATGAGAGTTCTAGAAAGTGGATAGTGAAAGACTTTCAAACTAAAAAACAAATGATAGTAAATGGACTAGGTTGGGGTTACTTACCAGAATACGCTATCAAAGAAGATTTAGCTGAAGGAACTATCAAAAAAATTAAAATCTTAGATACTGTTAAAGAAAATATTTTCTTGCTTTACCCTAAAGTAAAAGCAGACGGTAAAGCTCTTAAGTTTCTTAGAACTAAGCTTTTGGGTCAATAGGCTAAATTTCAGGAACTCAATTTTAGTAGACCTTGAGGCTTCTAGGCTGCAAGGTAGAGGCTACTCGGTGCTTCAATAACAAGGCTTTCAAAGTTTGAGAAAGCTAAATTGACTATTCGTCAATGATGATTTTGAAAACTTTGAGTAACGCAGTTATTGGAATACCGAGTAGCCTCTAAACTCCGTGCTGGGTTCTCTGCCACGTCCCCACAGTCCGACTAAACAAAATCTTTCTATATGTAATCATAATAATGGCAAGCCAGATTCCAAAAAAGTAGAAATTAGTCTGAGTCGCTTTCCAAGCAGCTTTGAAAGGAGAGTATCTTTTGTATAAACGTAAGCCATTATATTGATTCGCAAACATAATTAAGCCAAGTATGATACTTGCAAGCATCAGGAAACTAATATAAGTTTCTCTGCCAGAAAAGTATCTAATAAACTCATAGACAATATCTAAACAAATCCATAAAGGAATGCTGAATTGAGATAAGAAAACAAAAGTATCAAAAATCTGATTCAAAGTAAGATTACCTGGCTTCATAATCTGTAGAAAATAATTTAGATAACGGCGCATACTTCCTTCAGCCCAGCGACGACGTTGTTTGATTAAACCTTCAAAAGTAGGAACACCCTCTTCATAAACTTTAGTTTCAGGACTGAAACGAATATCCCAACCGTTTACATGCAGGCAAGTAGAGAGATCTAGATCATCAGTGATGGTTTCTTCGTTCCAACCACCAACATGAGTTAAAGTTTCTCTTTTAATGAGTTCACCATTACCTCTGAGTTCAACAGAACCACGAATACTATCTCTCCCCATCTGGAAATAAGTATCCATAGCATATTCATTAAATTGACATTCTACGAGAAAGTTTCTTTCAGGGTTAGAAATTACTTTCTGTGCTTGCACAGCACCAACCAAAGGATCATTCAGATAAGGAATAATATTCTTAAAAAAGTCTGTATCCACTCTTGCATCAGCATCAAAAACACAAACCACATCAGAACTAGAAATTTTAAAGGCATCATTTAATGCTGCTGCCTTTCCTGGAGCAGCTTCCTGAGCTCTATCAATAACAATAATCTGATCAGGATATTTAGCAGAAACTTTACGCATCAAATCAGCTGTAGCATCTTTACTTCTATCGCTGATAGCATAAACTTTATAATCAGAATAATCCAATCTCATCATATGTTCTAAAGTAGCTTCAATAACAGATTCTTCATTATGCGCAGAGATAAAAATATCTATAGATGGATTAAAATCTTTAGCTTCTGTATCTGGACTTGATCTTGGTTTCTTCCTTCTATGAGTCTGAGCAATATACATAAATAAGGAGTGAGAGAACATCAATATTAAAAGCAAAGCAAGAATAACTAAAGCAACATTTGCCGGTAAAAGATCTAAAAATTTTTGAGGTAGAAACTCTTCTAGAGCAGTTACAATTGCCCATATACTTGCAATAATTCCAAAAAGTAGAACTCTTTCTCTATTATTTCCTTGCCACCAACCAAAAACATTTATTTTCTTTATAACCATCAACTCTATTTTGCAAGTATATATTGTAGCAATGAGCTTAACGCTTTATTATCAATTATCCAATAACCATTTCTGCCAAAATCACCGGGGATAATGAAAGACTCGAAACCTTCCTGAAACACTGAAGCACAGGATTTAATCAAATCCATAGAAGTTGCAAGATTAATATCAGTCAAACAAATCTTACCAAGCTCAGTCATGAGATAAGGAAGTCTTACAATGATATCCTGCATGGTAAATTTATGAAGCAATGCTCTAAAAAAGATATGTTGTCTTTTGATTCTTCCGATATCTCCATCAATATTATCTCTGTAGCGAAGAAACTCTATTAACTCATCAGAATTCATCGTTTCTAAACCTGGCTCAAAATCTATCTTTAAACCAGCTTTTTTATCTTCATAATGCATTTCTTTCGGTACATAAATCTTCAAATCACCAAATTCATCAATAATTCTTTTGAAACCATTAATATTTAACATTAAGTAATGATCTACCTCCAAACCTAGGAGCTTGGACACAGTTTCTTTTACCTTATTAACTCCACCAACACTATTTGCAAAATTAATACGACTGAAACCATAACGGTCAACATCTAGGTATGTATCCCGAGGAATACTTAAAAGACGAACTTTATTATTTTCATGATTCAAACTCAAGAGCATCATAAAATCAGTTCTGCCATTAAAACTTGCATAATTTCTAGGGCTAGGCGCATCAGTTCCGAGAATTAATATATTCGTCATAGACGACTCGAAAAAACTTTCCAGACCATGGAACTCTTTTGCACTAGCAAATGATTTCTCCAACTCAGATGAATTAAAAGAAAAAGCAGATAAATAGGATCTCGAATAAGTCGATAAATCCTTATAGTTAAAAAGAAATAATAGAATAAGCAAAACAATTAATATTGCAAAAAAGTTTATTACTTTGCTTTTTCGTTGTAGATCCACTACAGCAAGTATATAATTAAATTAAAGTGCTGGGAACAAAAAAACATAGAAATTTAGTATTAATTTTAATCCTTATATTATTAAGCAATATAGGATCGGCTTGCGTTACATCCGAGAAGAAGAAAAAAGACTTTCGAGAGTTCATACCTTCTGGCTACCTAGAAGGAAATATAGTCGCTGTAGATGGCAAAGATAAAAACCCAATACTAACCAACGTCAATATGTTCCCGATGGATGTCCAGTACAAACAAGGTGTTGGGATCATCGATATTGGTAATAAAACCTATAAATTCAATTGGGAAAGTGATTCTGTTCTGGATGCTAATACTTGGAATATTTCATTTAGCAAAGATAATAATATTTATGCTAATCTCAACGAAAATTTCAATTTCGTAGGAGTACTGAATCAAACTGATATTGGACTCAATCTCAAAGGAACTCTTACAATCAAAAACGAAATAGAAGGTGAGAAAATTCCATACTATCTAGAAGCCTACAAGAATGAAAAACCCGAAATTATCCTCAAAGGAGAAGGCTTAACTGCAACCGCAGAAGAAGGTTTGACTCTAACAGTTACCCACACGGGTTTAGAGACTGAAGAAATCAAAATTTTTATGGATAGTATAAGTACTGAAGATACTTATGAACTGAGTACAGAATCAATTAAAAAAGAGAAAAATGGCAATTCAACCCTAATAACTAGTATTATTAAGAAGGATTTTGCCAAAGGTGACTATAGTCTCTACTTAGTAAGATCTGAAAAATTCCAAAGTAACAAAATAAAAGTCACTATATAATCGTCATGAAAATAGCAGTAATTGGAGCAGGAAGCTGGGGCAAAAATTTAGTTAGAAATTTTTATGAACTTGGTGTTCTCAAGGTTGTTTGTGACCTTAATGCAGAGAATCTTGAAAGAGCTAGTGATAATCACTCTAAACTTCATACTACTAGTTCTATGGATGAGATTATCAACGATAAAGAAATCGACGGAATAGTTGTTGCTACGCCTGCGCATACTCACTATGAGATCGCGAAAAGATCTTTACTCGCTGGTCATAATGTTTATGTTGAAAAACCCCTCGCTCAAAATGTTGAGGAAGCTGAAGAATTACATAAAATAGCTCAAGACAAAGATCTTGTTCTTATGGTTGGACATTTACTTTTATATCATCCAGCTGTAAACAAATTAAAAAACCTTATAGCTTCAGGTGAGCTTGGAACTATCCAGTACATCAATTCAGATAGAAGAAATTTTAATGCTAATCATAGATCACACAGTAATGTAATGTGGGATTTAGCACCTCATGATTTTTCGATGATGGCGTATATACTCAATGCAGAACCTGAGAAAATCGTAAATGTAAGAACTTGGGCAAGCTCAGGAGATTCTATCGACGTAGCTCATATAGACATGATTTTCCCTAACAATATTGGCGGTCATATACACAATAGCTGGTTAGACCCACAAAAACAGGCTTTACTTACCGTAAATGGCAGCAAAAAAACAGCTGTACTAAATGATACCTTCAAAGAAAATAAACTTGAAATCTATAGTAGAAGGGGAGATGGTGGTTTAACTGTTGAAAAACCTGTATATTCAAATGACGAGCCACTTAGACTTGAATGTAAGCATTTCCTTAGCTGCATCAAGAATAAACAAACACCGACTAGTGATAGTATTAACGGTTACCAAGTGGTTAAATACGTTGAAGCTTGCCAAAATTTTATTAGTAACGACGCAACAGCTACTGATTTAGAGCCAAACTATGTATGAGATCAAAAAAATAGCAAATCTCATTCTCATAAGCAGTCTAATACTTAGTGTATTAATATATATCAGCCGCAAAGCAGATGCTAATAAATATTTGATAAAAACTATTAATAAGGAAATTGTTAATACCAATCAATACAAAATTGATGTAAATACTGCTTCAGATAAAGATTTTGATAATTTACCCGGAATCGGACCAAAACTTGCACAGGAAATAGTGAGCCATAGAAATAGAAACGGCAGTTTTGAGTCGATTGAAGCAATCAATGATATAAAAGGTATTGGTAAATCTAAATTTATGCAAATTAAGGATTATTTATCGATTAAGCACTTGTAGAAGCGCTACCACCTGACTTTTCACCTAATTTGTTTATACCTTCTTGCCAACCATTTTTTAGATCAGAAATTATTTTCATACAGAAATCAATTTTCTCATCACTTTTCTCGATATTTGCTTTCATTAAGTTAGATTTTAAATACTCGTACAGATTGAATAGTTGCTCTGCAAAATCTTTATTAACTTCATGATTCAAAGAATCTTGTAAATGCTCAATAATACTTACTGACATTTTCATTTGATGACTAAAATTAGTCCAATTAGGTATTTTCTCTTGCTTGTTCTTTTCAAGCTCTTTTTTACCCATAGATAACCATTGAAGACAACCGTTATATAACAAAAGAATTAATTGTTCAGGTGAAGCACTGTCAACCATATTCTTAATGAATTTCTTTTGCTGAGGTGTCAATTGATTTGGATTATTTGTTTGCCCTGTTTTTTTCTTTAACATATGCATATTTGATTCCTTAGATCCCGTATTCGTCTATATCGGCAACTTGAGCAAAAAACTTTAATTTTTTTTCATAGCGTTAATACACTAAGCCACATATCTAGCCTTAGAGTCTAGTACCAATAACCTAATTCAGAATATTTTTTTTTAAAAGAGGAATAAAGTGACTAAGCAACTATGCCCCCTGAAGACGACGAGCAACCCATAATTGTCAAAAAAATCATCAAAAAAGGTGGTCACGGCGGACACCACGGTGGTGCCTGGAAGGTTGCCTATGCTGATTTCGTTACAGCAATGATGTGCCTTTTTCTACTATTGTGGTTAATCAATGTAGATCCAGCTACCAAGTCAGCAGTATCAGAGATTTTTAAACAACCAACAACCTCAGGACCTATAGACGGTAATGTCTACGTATTCGGTGGCGCGAAAAGGCCAGGAGAAGAAGGACAGTTCCAAGGTGGGGCTAGCTTCATGCAGTTTGAAAAACTAAAGCTCACTGAAGAAAACAAAGAAAGAGTAAAAGAAATTATTCAAACAGAATTCAAAGAAAGCTTGGAATTAAGTATAGATCAGGACATGAAAGATGCTGTGTCTTTTCACGTAACCGAGAAAGGTATACTTATTGAAATACAAGAGGCCAAAGATGGATCGCTATTCACCAGTGGCTCTTCTGTTGCAACAAGTTTCGCTAAAAAAATTATCGATAAACTATCTGGGATACTCAGAAATAACACTAGTTCAATGATTCTTGCTGGCCACACCGATGGCCAGAATTATTCATTAGGTTCTTATGACAACTGGAATTTATCAACTGATAGAGCACATACAGTGAGAGCCAGAATGGAGTTTGATGGTATCAATGAAAGTAGATTTGTAAGAGTCGAAGGCTATGCAGACCAGCAACTTAAATACCCTGCAAGTCCATATGATTCAATGAATAGAAGAATTACTATTACACTTTTTCAAGAAGAAGAATTACAAAAACTCAAACAAGAGCAAGAAGATTTAGTAGTTAATACCCCTATAGTTAGAGCAGAGCAGGTTAAAGAACAGGCTGTGAAAAGGTCAGGAGACAAACTCAAAGATTTCAGAAAGTATGTACAAAAAAGTGCAGGTAAAACTGCACCTACAAATGATCTAAGCACAATCAAGCGTAGGAAAAAAAGAGCAGCTTACTACGCTAAATACACACTCACTGAAAGTGGGGGCGGTCACGGCGGCGGCGGTGAAGCAGAGGCAGAAGCAGAAGCGGCCCCAGCAGAAGAAGCTGGCGGTGGTGAACACGGCGGTGGCGGCCATGGAGGTGGTCATTAATGGTATTAAAAAGTTTAAAGACCTTAGATTTATTTTTAAGAGAGAAGTTTAATGTCAAAATTGACCTACTCAAGAAAATTTATAATGCAGATGCTAAAAGAGGAAAAATATTTATTAAATATCACCATGACCATGTCAAAGAATGGGTTGAATGGATAAAAAAACAAGACGAGAACTTGCAATATATTGCCTTTGCAAAATTAATAGAATACCTAAAAACACACCCTAAAACCTGGGATAAGTTACTAGTAGATGTCATAGTAGCTGTTTCATATTTTCGTTTCCCAGAATCTATACACTTACTAAAAAACTTCATTATCACCTGTCATAGAATGTGCGACACCTATCCTATTCTAAGAGAGGCTTACATTACTTCTATCAAAGGTCTAATACTCAATGATGAAAGTGTTGCAAGAGATATAATGGATCAGCAGATCAATCTTCAACGTAACAAAAAAGAAGCAATGGAATTAATTAGTACCACTGTGTCTTTATTTACATTTGATACAGACATAACACATATAGTAGTAAATCTAATAACTTTTCCTGACCTAACTTTTAAAGACAGAGAATTTATTATTGATAGCCTACATAAAAAACCAGCAGACCACCTCAAAGATATTTATTTAAGAACTCTGGACCAGTTCATTGAAATAGATAAAGCAACTAAAGAATTTTCTAAAGACTGTAATAAAACATTTGCAATGATTTTAAAGAGGGCTGTTGGGCACCTTGATGACGAGAAATTTAACTTAGTTGAATCATTATGTATTAGTAATCATCTAAGCCTAAAAAGTTTTGAAGTAATCGGTGAAGCACTTGGTGAGCATCTCATAGAATTTGATATTCCTAATACTTATAAATACTATGCTTACGCTAAGACAGCGGCTGAAAGTAAAGCCGTTCAGAAAGCACTTGCACAAAGAAATGAATTAACTTACCAAGAATTAATGGTAACAAGAGCATTTGACCTTAGAGAAACTTTTCCATTTGAAAGAAAACCACTTTTTGTTGAAAAGCAAACAGAGAAAATAAAGCTTCCAGCTGACTTAGATTCATTTAGAGAAGTAGTTGCAGACTCACTTTCACCTCAAGCTATAGAAAATGAAGATGGTGATGAAGTGCAGGGTGGAGGTATACTCATCTCTGGTGACGCCTTCTGGGAAAAATTATATATAGCAAGGTCTATTGCAGCTGAAAAGAAATGGAAATTTATTTACTTAGATTATTTAAATTATATAGAAGAAGAAGGAAACCCTGACTACGAAGAGCTTGCTGAAGAAATAGCTAATAGCCAACACGTTTTAATACTAATAGAGAATCTACATATGACTGTAGATGATAAGCATCAGGTTTTATTTGAAAGAATTAGAGAACTAGCAAAAGAAACAAATGTCTATTGCTTAGGTTCAATCCCTAAAGAAATTTCAGTCTACGAAGATGAGTTTAAGAGTAATTACAAAAACTCAATACCTAGAGATCTATTTCCTATTATCAAAGATGTACCCTACTGTAGCTTTGACAAACAAGCCAAAATATGGGAGAGAACTCTATTTGAACTTGGTGAAAACAGAGCCAAAGACAATATTTCAGAAAATGAAATTCTAATCAGTAGTTATGACATCTACTCAATTGAGTTCGATGTCTATATCAGAACCTATTTCCATATATGTTTACTAATCTATGGAAAATTAGTTAGCCTAGAAGACATGCAAAAGATAGGTGTATTCTAAATGGATAGCAATGCGATAAATATAATAATTACAATCATTGTTGTTGTTGCCTTCATTTTCATTTACCTTGTAGTTTTCACAAGCTTCTTTGACAACTTCTCTACAGCTAAATACGAGAAATCTATCAAAATCAAAAAGAAATATAGTGTTGAAACTTTAAGGTTGCTGAAGAAAATATGCTACCAGTTCCGTCACAGATCATTTGACGCATGGCTTGCTTGGCTTAGAATACAAGAGAATGATATTCAAAATATTGCCTTAAATAAACTAATTCAACATTTAAATGGTGATGTCATAGAGTGGGATGAATCTGTAACTCCTGATATAATCATGAACTTAACAGTTTTCAAAGGTATAAAAAACCTTTCCTTTATTTTCCCCAATTTACTTACCAAAATCAAAGAAGCATCACATACAGCTCTAGTTAACCAATTCCTTTACTACAAATCTGCTTTCATACCTTTTATCACTCTTTATCCAAGTTTGGGACTAGAATACCTTGAAGTAGAAGTAGAAGAACTATGTAATTCAGAAGAGCTTGGCTCAGTTGATAAAAAAAAATTCATAATCGAACAACTTGAAAGAATTAGTACACACTTCAATGAAGGAAAAATTTATGACCAAACCATTGTTGATCTCTTACTTGATATAATTTGTAATGATGACGAAGATTCAATTGTACGATGGGAATCTTTCGAAGTTTTAAGTGGTTTTGGACCTGAAGAAGTATCACAATCTGCTCTCAAAATTATCCCAGTAATCGTTGAGAACAGTGACACTATGGATGAAGTTATCTCACAAATCTTCAAAAGTCTTTTAAAAGACATGGTTACAATGATCAATAAACCAGAAATCTTTGGGATTTTTCAAGAAGCGATTAAGAAACCTTCCTTAAAGCCAATTATAGTCACAACTTTAGGAAACCTACTTATGGGTATTAACAGCTTATTTGGTATGGAGCATTTATTTGCAATCTATAAGCTTGGAGAAAGCGATGCACCTGACCTTGTAAAAATTCTAGCTAAAAGAAATACACTTACAGAATCAGAGACAGTCTTTATAGAAGAAGCTTCACCAAAATTCCTAGGCTTTAAAGATATACTTACAGCAGAAGAGCTGAAATTAGATGATGTCCCTATTCCTTCTTTCCAAAAAGAATACGGCGATAATTTATTAAAAAAACTTGGAAAAGTCCCTTTTGAAAAGAAAGAAGGTTCTGTTGGAAATATATATGAGAGTGCTTTACTGAGAGGACCAAACAAATTTGATAAAATATATTTCTCAAGACTCTTTTGCTTACTAAGAAATATGAATTTTAAACATGTCGATCTTGAAAAAACCTATATAGAAAACAAGAATGATCCAGGTACAGGTCTAGAAAATCAAATGAAATATGAACAGGAAGGAACTCTTTTCTTTATTACTGGAATTGAGTCTGTTTATACCAAAGGGCAAGATGACGATAATGAAAAACAAACTAAAAAACTCAAACAGGTTTTAAAAACTTTCTCACAAAACAAGGAATATTTTCTTATAGCTTCATCTGAGGACCCCAATTTTATGCAAGAAACAGGGCAAACCTTTATAGATATACAAGCAGATAATATTTTCAAAAATATCATTGATTTCAACCTTCCTGGTCAATACGACCAATTGAAGCTTCTAGAGTCTATGGTTCAACAAATGAATAAAAAGAGAATTCGAGATGGTGAAGGAATATTAAACCAATTACTATCATTAGCCAAAGACCGTTCCATGATTGAAGGGTATTATACTGCCGCAAAATTTGCAAAGCTCTTATTAATACTATTTACAGACTATGAAAGCATAGACCCTATTCTCAATCTTGAAGAGAAGTATGAATTCTTACTCAATGAATCCAAACGTAAAAAAGCATCAAAGTAGAAAGCAACCTTTATCTATAACATAGTCACCATCTTGATTTAAAGCTGCAAAATTATACTTAGAAGCATCTTGCTCGTCTTTGATCATCTTAAATTCAAGCTCATCACCAGGTTTAACAGGTTTAGAAAAACGTGCCTTAAAAGACTTTAGCTGAGTCAAATCAAAATAGTGATTATAAAGATTAGCAGCAAGTGCCATACTAGCCATGCCATGCAAAATATTAGTTCCTAATCCTACAGACTTTCCTAGATCGGAATCTAAATGAATAGCATTGAAATCACCACTAGCACCTGCATATCTCTGAGGCATATATTTATCGATATAAACTTTCATTCCATACTCAGTATCTGAAAGCTTCACATAATCAGGAATAGACTCTTTAGTCTCTATATGTTTAGGAAAGAAATTTAACTTAGCTGCAAGTGAAGATAAAAATATAAATGACTTTTCAGTAAAGCTAAAGTCAGTATCATTACCACCTCGAACTATAAAAGAACTTGTTTGTGAGCAAACTAATTCATCATTAGAATCTTTCGAGTCAACTTTGTAAATTACAAAGTCATGTCCTTTTTTATGGAATATACTATCAATCCATACATAGCTAGTAATATAGTCACCCGCTCTCGCTGCTTTATGATAAGTAATTTCCATATCACCGTGAACTAGTTTACCTAAATTTAAATTTAATTCAGGGTCATAGAGCACAGCTTCTAATAAACTTGAACCATAAACTACTGGAAAAGTTGCTGGGACAATATTTTCGTATTTATCTTGTTCACCTTTAACTGCTTTTACAAACTCTTTTACTTTCTCTTGAGAAATTTGATACGTTACAGGTGGATAAGCCTTACCTATGAATTTTTCATCAATAACCATAAATCTATTCTAAAGTAAGTTTGAAATTTAAGGAACTTCAATACAATCAAAAATAATCTTGATAATATCGTCAGTGTTTTTATCCTCAGCCTCAGCTTCAAAACTTAAACCAATACGATGACGTAAAACATCAAAACCAATATTTTTAATATCCTGTGGAATCACATAAGCTCTACCTTGAAGAAAAGCATAGGTCTTCGCAGCCAGACTAAGAGCTATCGAGGCTCTAGGTGAGGCACCATAATCAATTAAATAATCAAGTTCTTTAATTTTGTGCTTTTTAGAGAAATTCGCTTCCTCTTCTCCAAGCCTAGTTGCAAAAATAATATCAACTATATAATCTTGAATCTTTTCGTCAACATATATTTGATCAATCAATTCTCTAGCCTTGAAAATATCGTCTTTGTTAATAATTTGGCTAAGAAATAAATCAGACTTCACAGACTTCATATTCATAATTTCTTTCTCTTCTTCACGAGTTGGATAAGAAATCATTAGTTTCATAATAAATCTATCCATCTGTGCTTCAGGTAAAGCGTAAGTTCCTTCCTGCTCCAAAGGATTCTGAGTTGCAAGAACAATGAAAGGCTCATCTAATTTAAAAGTCTCTTCTCCAATCGTTATATTTTTCTCAGCCATTGCCTCAAGCAATGCTGACTGCACCTTCGCTGGCGCACGATTAATTTCATCAGCAAGTATCAAATTAGAAAATAAAGGCCCCTGCTTGGTTTCAAAACTTCCAGAATCCTTATTAGGGTTATAAATCTGAGTACCAATCAAATCTGCTGGAAGAAGATCAGGAGTAAACTGAATACGCTGAGAATCAACACCGATACATTCAGCAAGACTTTTGATTGTTTCTGTTTTTGCAAGACCTGGCACCCCTTCAATCAACATATGGCCGCCACAGATAACTCCAAGAAGTAATTTTTGAATAAAATCTTCCTGACCGATGATTCTCTTCTTTATCTCTTGCCTTACTTTCCTAAAAGACTGGCAATGCACCTGAATTTCTTCAGTTAATTTCTCTAAATTTACATTTTTTGCTTCTTGTACTTCCATTACTAATTAAAAATTCTATCAAAAGAAAGCAAAACAAAATCAAGGCATTACCCTAGCTTTAAATGAGAAATTTCTAATTTAAAGCCATTGCATAGACCAAGAATTTTTGATATAATGTAATAAGTACCTAAAAATAACTTAAATCAATCGAGCTACAAGCTCGATTTTTTGCTTTCTTAGGAGCTTGAAATCTAAATGACGAAAAGCTAATAGCATGTTAGACTTACATAAGTAAGTAATGGCAATAGTTTCTTCCTACGAGCAAGATGGTGATGCAGCTAATAAAGCTACAAAATCTAAGACTAAAAACTTAGACCCAAAACCTAATAGCGCAGACTTAAATAACGAGAAGCACAATAATCTGCGCCCAGAATCATTTGACGAATATGTAGGTCAAGAAAGACTCAAACAGACGCTCAGTATTTCTATCAATGCCGCAAAAAAAAGATCAGATATTGCAAGCATGGGACATGTACTACTCTACGGTCCTCCAGGTCTTGGTAAAACTAGTTGTGCTTATTTGATAGCCAAAGAACTTGGCAGCAATATCAAAATATTCTCTGCACCAGCACTGGAAAGACCTAAAGACATAATAGGGATATTGATGTCACTAAACCAAGGTGATGTTCTTTTCATTGATGAGATACACAGACTAAACAAAGTAACAGAAGAGCTTTTATATCCTGCTATTGAAGATTTTGAGGTTGACCTCAATGCCGGAAAAGATGATTCAACAAGAATCATGCGCCTGAAAATCAATAAATTTATACTTGTAGGTGCAACTACTAAGCTTGGTTACATCAGTGCTCCACTCAGAGATAGATTTCTTCACGTTCACAGAATGGAATACTATACTGAAGAAGAACTAAGCCAAGTAATAGCTAAAAGCGCAGCTAAATTATCTCTAAAAATCAACGATGAAGCATTACTTGAAGTAGCTTCACGCAGTCGTGGAACACCTCGTATAGCAAATCGCTTGCTAAGACTAGTAAGAGATTACTCAGAACATCTCGAAAAAAATTTATTGGATCTAGAAACAGCTCAAAAAGCCTTAGATCTTTACCAAATAGATAAACACGGCCTCGACAATATGGACAAAAAAATCCTACAGGTACTTATTGAACATTACCAAGGTGGACCTGCTGGTTTAGAAACCATAGCTGGGCTTATTGGTGAAGACAAAAACACTGTCGAGGATTACTATGAACCATTTTTAATTCAGTCCGGCCTGCTTTTAAGAACACAAAGAGGACGTATTGTAACTGAAAAAGGTTTAGAATATTGTAAGTGACCAGAAAAAATTACCTTACTAGCTTAATGATAGGTTTGCTATCTTTTAGCATTTTTAGTTTAATTAACGATAATATTTTTGCAAGTCTCGAGAAAAAGCTTGTACTAGGGCGTGTTGACTTAAAAAAGTTTGCCTTACAAGACCCGCTCTATAGTTCAGACTTGGTTCTAAATTTAGATATTCACTACCTAGCTTTACTTGGATTTCTAATAGTTTTATCAGTTTTTCTTTTGTCACTGAAAACTTGGGCTAGATCTTTTTTCCTCTTTATAATTTTCATTATCCTGATAATAAGTAGCCAAATTTTATTCCTAGTCTTCGATATAAATCTTTACATTATTAAATTAATTTCAGCTTCTTTCTTTGTTTTCTTTTTTACAACCCTTTTCGATATTGATATAGAAACAGTTAACTGGATTAAAGCATTTAAAAATAAAAAAAGAAATCCCATTCAAGCTTTAGAAGACCAAAAAAACAAAGCAATATTCTCCTCTAATGAACTATCAAACTTTGAGAAAGCTAGTTTAGAAAGAGAATTAAGCGCAAAGTATTTCCTTAAAGTAGAAGATAAATATGAATCTTTACTGATAGATTTCCAAGAAAAAATTCTGGGTAAACTAAGTCACATACAAGGTAAACTCAACTCTAACGCTGAAGACATGAGTTTAGAGTCTTTCAAGAACTTGCTTTTCATGACTAGAACTGACTTTAATAACAGTTTAGATATTCTGGACAACTGGCTTTTTAATTTATCCCCCTTAAACTTCGAAAATGAAGCTGGGTTCATAGACAGTTTAAACTTACTTGCAGAGAAATCGAACACTGTATCAGATAAGCAAAGCAAGATCAAAGTAGAAAGCAAAATTAAGTCAGTACAAATGAGCTTTGAGAATAAAATCAATATCTTCAGAGCATTAAGTGATTTTATATATCTAATCAATGAAGTCAATCACGATATAGAAGAAAGACCAATCAAAATTCTCTTACTGATAGAACTCTGTGAAGAAAACTATTCACTCAAAATTAGCCTTAATTACCCACATCGTATTATTGATGCAGACTATCACAGCTACAGACTCAAAGAAATCAAAAATCGTATGGAAGTGATTGGAGTAAAATTAGATTTCTTTGAAAATGAGAAGCTTTCTAAGTCACAGAAAATCAATACAATCTCTATAGAAATTCCTAAAGAGAAATTTACTTTGGCGTTTTAAATAGATATAACTAAAAGATTAACTAATAAGCTTAATAGTCAAATTAGCCTTACGCATGTTTTTCAGTTCTTTACTGAATTTAACTTTAACGTGATAATTCTTCAAAAAGTTTTCAGCAAAAGCAACTAAAGCTTTATCTTCAATATTGGATTTCAAAGTAAGCTCAACAATTTCAGCGTAGTTAGTATCCATAATTAACTCATAGACTAAGCCCTCACCAAGCAAAGTAATTGAATCTTTAAACTTAGACTCATTAAGTGCCTGTAACCATGATTCTCCAATATTTCTTGCGATTTGACTTAAAGTAAACTTAGACTCCAAACTTAATTCACGAGCAAAAATTTCTTTATCAAAATCAAACATATTCAAAACAAGCTGAGATTTATCGAGATCAAAATTGGTATCAAAAAGACTCAAAACATTATCACCAATATAATTCTTGGAATCACTGACATAAAAAATTACATTATGGATATGCAAATCGTGTCCCTCAAAATCTTTCACAGTCACGGATGGCACTATTATATAAGGCTCCATTTCAAAAGTCCAAGGACGCTGCTTATCAAAATGAAAATAATAAAGAATATTGGATTTGGACTGACTTAACTTAGCTAAGCTTGCTGAACTTATATAACTTTTCTCGGAATCACTGACAAGCTCAAAATCAAAAAATTCAAACTTATCCTTAAAATTAAGCAAAGCATATATCTGTGAATTCGAAACAGGAACTAAGAATTTTTCTTTATTCTTCAAACCTCTAGCTTTAAGCTCAAGATCAGAATGAACATAAGGACTAGCATCAAAACTAGAAATATTAGTTTGGTTCAAGTAATTATTCAAAAGTGGATAAGGACTCAAAAAAATAATAGCAGCAAGGCTTAAAGAAAGCATAAAACCACCCAAAAAGAAAAACCAATGAAATATCTGAATGAAAATATTGTTTCTCAAATAATGCGTATTCTCAACTACAAGCGTATTAGAGCATAAATCGTGAAAACTTATACGCTCAGCATTAAACAATATCGCAAGAGAACCTAAGCCAAATACCGCAGATGAAAGATAGGATAAAAAAGTCCTCAAGAAAACCTGAAGAAAACTTGTGGCTTTAGAGCCATGATAGTTAACTATCTCCAAACCAAGCATTAATTTACCAATATCAGTATGAGCTTTAGCCGTGATTAAAATATTAATAACTAATGTAATTAAAAAAGAATTGATATATAGGCTTAGTGAATCAACACTATGAAAAAGAAAAGCGAGAAAAAACTTAAGAGCTAAGCTCACCAAATAGGTTAGCAATAAAAGAAAAACTAAATTTATGTAAAAAGCTGTTAAGCGATCTTTAGCAGTAGCAATTTTCCTAAGCATTTCTATTATCTAATTTTATTACTAATTCATTAATTTGTTCTAAACTCAGTGTCTCCCCCCTTAATTTTGGGTCTAAATTTAGATATTCGATCTCTTCCTGGCTATAGCCAGCGGCTTTTAGAGAATTACTAAGAACTTTACGGCGATTTGCAAAAATTGCCTTGATAAACCTTCTCAGTTGCTTAGGTTTAGCTGTTTCGACTCTAGGTTTATCTCTTAGAGCAAGCTTAATAAAAGCAGAGGTAACTTTAGGAGGCGGTTGAAAACACTGAGCCTCAACTGTAAACAAATATTCAGGAACTGTATAGTAATTAGCCAATAAAGTAACAGCTGAATAATTCTTGATACCTGGTTCAGCACTAAGCCTCTCAGCGTATTCTTTCTGCACAAGAATATAAATATCAGAAATATATTCTTTGTTTTCGCTAGGGAAGCCTATTTCACCAAGCAAATGAACAAGGATCTTAGTAGTAATCTGGTAAGGAATATTTGCTACAACTTTAATTTTCCCAGGCTGCAAATGCTCTTCAGGGATAAGATCCTTCAGATTAGTCTGCAAAACATCGGCATTCTTATAGGTAAAATTAGAATTTAGCTTAGATAAAATTTCTAAGTGAGTGCAAGCATTGCTATCTAACTCGACGGCATAAACATGCTTTACCAAAGGGATTAACTGTTCAGTTAAAAAACCAATTCCAGCACCTATTTCAAGCACAATATCATCTTTAGATAAATCACTAACTTCAATAATAGAATCATGAATAGATTCATCTACCAAGAAGTTCTGACCTAAAGATTTCTGCTTAGAATAACGCCTAGCTCTTTCAGCTAGTGAAAGATTCGATGCCTCACTTGTCATGACTAGCCTTAGGATACTAGTTCGTCTAGTTTACCTGCATCATTCAATGCATAAAGGTCGTCACAACCTCCAATAGACTCACCAGCAACAAAAACTTGAGGTACTGACCTGCGGTTACCTTTAGTCTTTTTAGCCATCTCATCACGAGCAGCTTCATCGCCATCTACTTTAATTTGTTCATATCTTAAACCCTTATCATTCAAGAGTGCAAGCGCTCTATGACAAAATGGGCAAGTGTCCCAAGTGTAAATAGTAATTTCCTTGTTCTGTACTACCATAAATATTAATGATAAAACATAAGAGTGGGTAAATATATAATATGGAAGAATTAATTTCACATTTTTTCAGCTTTTCTAAATATACGCTTAAATTTATAAATCACTACTCTGGGCTCCTAATGATGGGAACACCTATTTTGGTAATAATTGCGGCTTTTTTCTATGATGTAAACCAAAAAAAACACACCATCAGAAGAAATTTCCCTGTTATCGGAATTGCTAGATACTTTTTAGAGTTAATCGGACCAGAATTAAGACAATATCTCTTCCACGATGAAAGGTCAGACCGCCCTATACCTAGATATATTAGATCATGGGTCTATGCCCACTCTAAAAAACAACTAGCAACCGTAGCCTTCGGTACTAAAAAAGATATAGATAAACCTGGAACACTTTTAATTCGCCACAGTGCTTTTCCAAAAAGCGTCGATGAAAAATCATACCCTACAGATCACAGGCTAGTAATAGGTCCGAAAAGAAGAAAACCTTACCTCGCCTCTAGATTTAATATCGCAGGAATGTCCTATGGCGCGCTTGGAAAAAATGCGATTCAGGCACTTTCTAATGGAGCTAAATTAGCTGAGTGCTATCACAACACAGGTGAAGGTGGAGTCTCTTCATATCACTTAGATAGTGGTGCTGACTTAGTAGTACAAATCGGAACTGCCAAATTTGGTGTTAGAGACAAAAAAGGTAACTTCTCAGAAGAAAAGTTTTTAGAACTAGCAAAACAAGACAATATAAAAATGTTTGAGATAAAAATCTCTCAAGGAGCGAAACCAGGAAAAGGTGGAGTTCTTCCTAAAGAGAAAATCAGCGCAGAGATAGCTGAGATTCGTGGAATCGAAATGGGAGAAGATGTCATATCACCACCTGCCCATAAAGAATGGGAAGATGAGTACGGTCTATTAAAATGGATAGATTATTTACAAGAACTATCTGGAAAACCTGTAGGAATCAAGCTTTGCTTGGGTAGAAAAAGGTTTATCGATCACTTAATAAAAGCAATGAAAGAAACTAAAATCATGCCCGATTTTATTTCTGTAGATGGCGCCGAAGGCGCTACAGGTGCAGCTCCACTTGCACACACTGACTATCTAGGTTACCCACTAAAAGATGCCATTATGTTCATCGATAATAAACTAAGAGATAGTGGTCTTAGAGAAGAAATTAAACTTAATGCTTCTGGAAAAATCATTACTAGTGCTGATCTTGCAATTATCATCGCCCTAGGAGCAGATATGGCTTCAGGAGCTAGAGGCTTTATGCTTAGTATTGGTTGCATACACGCTCTTAAGTGTAATACTAACCATTGCCCAGCTGGAATCGCAACACACGATCCATGGCTTCAAAGAGGACTTGTAGTAGAGACTAAAATTCCACGTGTACCTAACTATCATCATGCAGTTTTACATGAGTTTACTAGCCTGCTTCATGCCTGTGGTTATGAAAAACCTGAAGATCTGAAGCGTGAGGATGTTATGAAAGTTGTGGATTATCATAAGATAATTCCCATTAATGAAATAGTGCCGCAGCCGCCGCTTAAGGCTTGTAAAGAAGACTAAAATGTTAGTACAAATCCTTATGACCGTTCACGAGGATTAGCTTGACGATCAATTTGATCTATAATTTTTTGATAGAATCCTTCTGGAAGCTGATCTCCACTTTTAGATATCACACCACCAGCATAATCGTAACTACTCAGGTAAATTGAAAATTAGCAGCAAATATGTTTTGGCAAGCTAGAATTGTAGATTGTCCTAATCTT
>JAKVAO010000023.1 GCA_022447685.1 Candidatus Caenarcanales bacterium
GAAGAGCATTTAGGAAATGATTATCAAGGAGTTGCTATTCATGACTGCCATTCTGCACAAAACAAAACAACTGCATCTAAACACCAACATTGTTTAGTCCACTATGATAGAGATTTACGTTATGTTATTGAAACAGAAAATTGTAAGTGGGCTGAAGCTTTTTATCATTTAACTCTTAATGCAAGACGAATTAGAGATATGATTTGGTCTGAAGATTACTCAAGTGAAGCAAGAAACAAAGTTATTCAATCACTGCATAAAGCTTTAGATCAAATCATGAAGATACCTGCATACAAGAAAGAAGCTTACAAGCTTAAAAACAGGGTAGTTAAACACAGAGATAAAATACTAACCTTTTTAGATTATCCTGCTATGCCAGCAGATAACAATACCGCTGAAAGAGCTATCAGAAATGCAAAAATTCATAGAAAAGTTTCAGGATGTTACAGAAATCCTCATGCTGCACAAAGATATGCTGTGATACTCTCCTGGATTGAAACTGCTAAAAGATTAGGACAATCTGCTATTCTAGCTTGTCAAAACATATTCCTCGCTAATTTTCAACTTACCTGAGTAGTTACAAAAATGTATATTAATGCAGATAATGGCTATAACTCACTTTCTAAGACTATCTATGGTGATGGCTATAGGTCTAATGTTCCAGTACCAGATATGATAATTCATACTTTATGGGGCGATAAACTTGATACCTCTAGGTCTTTCTCTTTGAGTTTAGATGAAATTAAACATGCTCTGAAACATGCATCTCTTTCATACAATTCTAGCTTTGCTAATTCACCAGAATTTTTGAAAGACTTCGTGAGACTCTCTACTCAGGTTTCAGAATTTATAGGTTATTACGGAAACTATATTGGAACTAATGATGAGATATTCCAAATTAAGTTAAAACGACTTGAGACTCTCATACAAAACTATGAAAATGGTGAGGATATCAATATTAAGGATGTTGAGAATCTTTTTTCTTTGAATCTCACTCAGGAACAAAGATTGAAGCTTGGTTATGATTATCAAAACATAGTTGATTCAATTGAAAAAGATCTTTGGAAAGAGGTTCTCCGAGATCTTAAGCAAGGTGAAGATCTTCAACTAATCATTTCAGGTACTAAACGTGGTAAGGATGAGCTTTCAAAACGTTTGCAAGATGTCTCTAGTCCAGGAAATGTTAATACTACACTTTTAGGCTATCACCGCAATGTCACGAGAATGCCAGTTTCAAACCCAGAAGCCCCATACGCTTTTATTTTTACTCCAAGAAGAACTATGCGTGATATGTTATGTCGGATTCATATGTATTTGGTAAAGGAAACTAATCCAAAAGAAAATAGTGTTAGGATCAAAGATTCAGGTTTTATAGATAAGAAGCTGGATTTTGACTATTTAAATCATCACTATAAATTAAATATTCATAATTGGGACCTTGGTCAAGAAAATGAAGATATGGCAATTATTAATTTTGGCTCTGATAAATAGGTGAGCTTAATAAATTAATTACAGATTGATTGTCATTACTACTAGCAGCAAGCTTTAGCTTATCAATTTGTTGCTTTAACTCCTCTTCTCCAATTTCTTCAATCCTTGCTTTGAAGATTTTATCTGTAAGCTTGGAATCTATAAATTCTTCCGAGGTGAGTAGTTCTTCATACATCTTCTCTCCAGGTCTCATTCCTGTAAACTCAATATCAACATCTGCTTCAGAGAAACCAGAAAGCTTAATGAATTGCTTGGCTAGTTCATAGATATTTATTGGTTCTCCCATGTCTAGTACCATGATTTCACCAGAATGCGCCTTGGATGCAGCTTGTATTACAAGCTGAGATGCTTCTGGTATAGTCATAAAATATCTAATGGCTTTAGGGTCGGTAACTGTGATAGACTTACCATCTTCTATCTGCTTTTGCCAGACTGTGATTACTGAACCTCTACTGCCTAGAACATTACCAAACCTAACTGCTGTGAATTTGGTTTCTTGGTTCTGCTTTGCATTAGTTAATAAAAGCTTTTCAGCTAGTCTTTTGGTTTTACCCATTATACTAGTTGGGTTGACAGCTTTATCTGTGCTGATAAGTACAAAGTTCTTTACTTTATATTTACTTGCAAGTTGCATGAGCTTGTTGCTGCCAAGTACATTGTTCTCAAAAGCCTCACATGGGTTCTGTTCCATGAGGTAAACGTGTTTGTGGGCAGCGGCGTGATATATGATGTCTGGTTTGAACTCAGAGATTATATGCTCCATACGAGTTTGATTGCAGATGTCACAGATTTTAGTGCTTAATTCTATCTCTTTATTTAAACTACTTTTGAGTCTTTCTAGGTCTTGTTTGGACTCAAATATTGAGTTTTCCCCTTTGCCTAAGAGGCAAAGCTTGGCAATATTACCGTGACTCATTAATTGTTTGCATAGCTCTCTTCCTATAGAGCCTCCTGCACCAGTTACCAAAACTTTCTTGTCTTTTAGGAAATCAAGAATTTCTGGAGTGTCTAGGTTGATTTCTTCTCTTCCCAGGAGATCTTCCATACTTAGTTTGCGGATTTCTCTGATATCAACCTGTCCTCCAGCAAGCTGATCGACAGATGGAACTATTCTTACGTCCACTCCAGTTTCATTGCAAAGTAAACTAATGCGTTTTTTTTCTTTGAAGGTAAAGCTAGGCACTGCGATTATGATCTGCTCAATTGCAAGTTCATCTACCCAATACTTTACATCTTCAATAGCTCCTTTGACACTGATAGAACCAATTATATTCATACCATGTTTCTTTTTATCGTCATCTAATATTGCTTTGATTTCTAATCCAAGCTCCGGATGGCTCTTTATAGCTTCAATGACTTGAATTCCACCTTCTCCTGCTCCTATTACTAGTGTTGCTTTGCTTGATTGTGATAGAGTCTTGAGTCTTTCTTTTATATTGTTTTGTTCTTTTAAGTAAAACCTTAGAAGGCGTATTGAAGCTAAAGCACATAAGCTTAAGAAGAAATCTATGATAATGATCCCAAAGGAAATTGCAAGTAAATCATGCTTAGCTGGGCTTATACCGGCTATGAATCTAGGCAGGCTTATGATCAGGGAGGATATTACTAATGCTTGCCCGAGTTGAATTAGATCTTCTACTTTTGTGTAACGCCAGAATTTTTTGTAAACCCCAGTTAAGCTTAGGCATATAAACTTAATAATTACTACAATTCCAATCACCTTAAAAAGCTGTTCATTTAGTATGAAATCAGTAGTTTCAGTAGTTTCTAAGCCAAGTATTCTTAAATTAGTCGCAGCAATAAAGGAAAAAGCGACAGTGCTTAAGTCAAGTAAAATCCTGGTGAAATTTTTGGTGTTGTTAACTATCATCTTTGTTGATGTACTTTACTAGAAAGTACATTACTTTATTTTAAAGCAAATTTAAGTCTCAGATGCTAGAACTTCTTGATATTTAGCTGTTACTTCACTAGATAAAGTATCAAAATTAGCTTGGCTAGAATTGAGAGCTATGCTAAATTCACCTGCTTCATCGTCTTTGCCTGCATATTTAGCTTGTGCCTCCTGGGCTTGATAGTTAATTATGTCTATTGCAAGATTGTTCTGTTCAATAAGAAGTTGATGGTATTCAGCTATTAAATTATCTGCTTTATTTTGCTCTAGAAGCTCTAATAATTGTATTTCTTGAGAGTTACTAAGTGAGTTTTGAGCATTGAAAAGCTCAGGATTTGAAGCTTTGTAATTATTGAATTTATTTACTGTTGTTTCTGAGTAGTTATAGGTTGCAACTTGGCTCATGTCAAACTCATCTGAGCTTTGGGAGATAGCAAGAGATGCGAGTTCAGATATTGCTACCTCGTCACCATATTGTCCATCAAAGGATTTGTTCTCCATGTAGCTATTTTCGCCTCTGAATTTTTCATTGAGAACATCATGCCATGTATTGGTTTCTGTGTTGAGAACTGCAAAGCCACCTTCGCCACCATTGGCTTCTTCTGAATATGCAAATGTTGCAGCACCAACACCTTTCCCAAAGGTAAATGCATCGAAGTTCTTAACTTCGACGACTTCTTTTTCAAGACTGTTTTTTTTGTCACTTAAATCCCGTCCAGTGTGTAAGGTTTTATCACCGTATTCTATATAAAGTCCTCTGGTGTAATATATTCCACTACCCTTGCCGTCCTCTACTGAGTTTAATCGAATAATAGTCCCATCATCGAGGATCATAGTTGAGTCATCACCGAAATGAAAATCGTCGTGTCCATCATTGTTTTCATCTACATGTGGATCACCCCAAACTCTAACAATATCTTTGCCATTATCATCAGTTATTATGACTTGGTCGCCCCCCTTGTTGGTATCTGTTTTGATTGTATAGCCACCAGCAGTGGTGAATGTCGCCCAGCCTTTCTCCCCAACAAAACCGTTTAAGTCATCTTCTATAAATGGATCTTGATCAAGAGTGTTCTTGTCTTCTTGTTCGAAAAGGTGTTCTACAATTTTGTTGCCGTCGTCTAGGCTAGTAACTCCGTCACCATCAATGTCATAATAGCCCTGCTCCACTACATCTAGAAGTGCATTCTGGCTTGTGGCATCAAGATCTATGAAAGGTTCATGAATAGGTAGTTCCCCAAAATTATCAACATTGTTATGTTTCGCTATAGCCCCATAGATTAATAAACCTTCTTGTAATGGTGCTGATTCACCGTCTTTGATATCAAAAAGTCCAAACTCTAAAAGTTGATTCAAGTATGCTTCTTGCTCCTCTTCACTTTCTTGTAAATTATTTTCTGAATTGTTTATTTTTTGTGTAGTCGTATTTGAGTTAGCTGCAAGCCCAGTATTGCTTTTAAGGTCAACGTCGATAAAATCTTCTTCTTGACTTTCTTCGTCAAGAATATTGAGAATCTCTTGTTTATTTTCAATAATATTATCTTCGGCACTAGCTATTTCATCTGTTGATGCAAGCTCACTTAAACTTAGAGTAGACTCATCTGTATGGTCATTTGCTTGATTTGCTAATACCTGTCCTTGTCTGGCTAATTCATCATTAGCCTCCATTGTTGTAAATGGATCCAGTTGCGTATTTGTGGTTTGTAAATCCACTCAAATACCTCCGCATTTCCCTCTCTCGTACTTTGCATAACTAACATATCTTATTTAAATATGCGTTAAGTCTGTATTAATCAATACTTGTTAAAGCCTCTATTAATCTAAGGTTTTCGTGTCTTTGACCAATGGTGACTCTAATACTTTTCTCGGATACTGAGTGTGCTTTTCTAAGTATTATGCCTTTGGATTTTAGAATTTCTAATAAATCATCTGCGTTTAACTTTTTGGATTCTGGGATTTGAAATAGTAAGAAATTAGCATGACTTGGGTAGCAAAAATATCCTAGTTTAGTTAGAGAATCAACTAAGTATGGTTTTTCTTGATTATTATTATCTATGATTTTCTGTAGATGTTCTTTATCTTCTAGCGCTGCCTTAGCTGCTTTTAGACTTGGCTTGGCGCAGAGAAACGGTGTGTTGTATTTAAGGTAAAGTTCTTGTAGTTCTTTGTGCAAGAGAGCATAGCCTACTCTATAGCCTGCAAGTCCATATACTTTTGAGAAAGTATAGCCGATCACAGTGTTGGGGTACTCTGAGATTAATTCACGGAAATCATTAGTTTTCCTATCGGTAAATTCTATATAGGCATGATCTATGAACAAAACTATATTTTCCTGTTCGCAGAATTTAGCTAATTCCTCTAGATCTTCTCTTTGCACAAGTGTTCCTGTGGGATTATTAGGGCTACATATAAAAATGATTTTTACTTGGCTAGAAGTTTCTTCCTGGTGCTGGTAGATTTTCTCTTTCAATCCCTCTAAATTTGGATAAAAATTTTCGGTATCTCTACCTAAATCTAGAATTTTCAGACCTTCTCTAAGAGCAGCAAAGCTATAAAAATCAAAGCTTGGAGAGAAATTGACAATGCTGTCACCTTTTTCACAGAATAGGTTTAATATTTGTTCTATGATTCTATCCATGCCGTTACCAACTACAATACCAAGCTCTTGCATGGATATGTCTTCAGCAAAGGATTTCTCTAAGGCATTTATTAGTTCGCTTGACTGTGGTTCGTCGTAGAAATTAGAACTGCTGGCTGCCCTTTGGGCAGCATCTATAGCTTTTGGGCTTGCACCTATAGTACTTTCATTGCCTGCAAGTCTTAATATTTCTTCTCTTTTGAAGCCGTATTTGGCGATTAATTCCTCAAAAGTAGCTCCAGCTTTATAGCTAGCTTTCGAGTCTAAGCATGGTTTTAGTTTATATTGCTTGCTAGTCTTTGGATTCATAGCTATGAATAATTATATACTTTCTTAGCTATGAGAGTTTCTTCAATAAAAAACAGCCCCAGGAAGGGGCTGTTTGGTCGAACGATGCCTATAATTTTGTGCTCGTTCTCTCACGTACTGTCTTAGTTGATAAGACATTAGAGGGTACTCATTACGCAGGCAGCACAGATCTCATTACGATTAAGGTCACTAATTTTTAGTTTTTAACCTTAACGTTAAATTGCTATTCTGGGTGAATAAAACTGTGTGTAATCATGACATCCTCTCTTTGATTAATCTCTCATCATTTAATCTGTTGTACGTATAGCGGTATTATGTTAAGACCGAATTGAGCTTTACGTTTTTTTTATTTGGTTTCAGGGGTATAATCTTATTAAGTGAAGTTTTCAGGCTTTTAAAACAATGGAGTTCTTTTTACACGATATCGCTGGATTTTTAGATCAAGATCAAATACTTGATGACCCTACTGATTTAAAGTTGTATGAAACCGATGCTACCTCGCTGTTTCCTTCCAAAGCGAAGCTAGTTTTACTTCCTAATACAGTTGAAGAATTATCAAAAATCATTCAATCAATTCATAACTATAACGATACAAAACCTGCTCATAAGCTTAGTTTTCTTGCACGTGGTGCTGGAACCGGACTTTCTGGAGGAGCTATTGCGAGGTCTCATTCTGTGATCATTTCCATGGCTCGTTTCACTAAAATTATCAATATTGATTTGGAAAATGAAGTTGCTTTAGTTGAAGCTGGGGTGGTAAATGCTAGTTTGAATAAAATCTTAAAAGATAGTTCACTTCACTTTGCTCCAGACCCATCATCCCAGCAAGCCTGTACTATTGGGGGGAATCTTGCAGAAAATGCTGGAGGGGTTCATTGTTTTAAATACGGAGTTACTTCTGAACACGTTTTAGGTATGGAGTTTGTTAATTCTGATGGTGAGCTTGCTTATTTTGGTGCTTTGAATGAGAACTTGGAGTTCGAGCCTAGTGCTGCTGATATTGATATAAGTTCTCTTATTGTTGGTAGTGAAGGAACTTTTGGTATTGCAACTAAAATTCTTTTGAAACTCACTCCTATCCCTCAGTCGTTTATCACGATTCAGGCTGCTTTTGCAAGCACTCAAAGTTGTGGAAAACTAGTCAGTGATATTGTTAAACAAGGTTTTAAGCCAGCGGCTTTGGAGACTGTTGATAATAATGCTGTCAAAGCTATTAATGCAGCCTACAATCTTGGCTTCAGTGATGATGTGAAAGCTGTAATTTTGATTGAACTTGATGGAGAGCCAGGAGAATTGCAAAGAGAACGTAATCAAATTAAAGAGCTGATTGATTCTTATTCGCCGGTGAGTGTAGCTGAAACGCAAGATGCAGTTGAACGTTTGAAGTTGTGGAAGGTCAGAAAAGGTGCAGCTGCGGCATTTGGAAAAATCGCTCCATACTGGTACCTTTATGATTTGGTGGTTCCTAGATCTAAGATCCCTAATGCACTCCATGGCTTGGAGAAAATTGCTGATAAGTATAAACTACTTTTAGCTAATATTCTTCATGCTGGTGATGGTAATATTCACCCTAATTTCCTTTATGACCCAGATAAGGAGCCAGATGTTGTTGATAGAATTCATAAGGCAAGTCATGAGATCATGGAGCTGTGTGTGAGTTTAGATGGGACACTCTCTGGTGAACATGGTATTGGGATTGAGAAACAGGAATATATGTCTGAATTGTTCTCTGATATGGATATGAAAAAAATGCTTATGCTAAGAGAGGTTTTTGATCCTCATTATATAAGTAACCCTGATAAGATTTTCCCAATTCGTATATGTCGAGAATGCCATAGAGACTATGATTTGGAGCAGTTTAAGTCATGAGTGAATTAATATCTAAGAATGCTAAGACTTTATATACCGACTTCGATTACTTGGAGAGAGGTAAGGAGTTTAATACTGAAAAATTTAATAAATACTCCAATCCTGAACAAGGTATAGAGCTTCATAATGATGACTTTGTTGCTAAAGTCTCTGCAAATACTAGCTTGGAGGACTTGGATTCATATTTGAGACCTTACTCTAAGATCTCAGCTTTTAACTCTGCGTGCTCTTATTCTATGTCTAGAGTTCTTGGCGAAACTCGTGATTTCATTGAAAGGAAATCAGTTTTGGGTTTAGGTTTGATTGGTTTAGATGGTGAAGAGAGTAAGTGTGGAGGCCAGGTAATTAAAAATGTTGCTGGTTATGATCTTAGACGTTTATACTTAGGCTCTTTTAACTCTTTGCAAATCATCGATTCAGCATATATTAGACTTGAGAAGTTACCAATGTTGAAGATGAAACTTTTTGCTGCTATTGATGATTTAGCTTCATTAGACTTTTTGAAATTGAGAAAGTTTTTTGATTTTGATTTTAATTATTCTGAATCAGGTTTGAAGTTTGAGTTTCATAAAGATTTTTCTATCTCTCTTATCGTGGAATTTTGTGGTAGTCCAGATTTACTTGAACTTAGAAAGGCGAGGCTTGGTTCTGAGCTTGGTTTTGAGTTCATATCAGAAGTTGAAACTTTTGCTAAAGACTATATGGATACATCTAAGTTTATTGCTAACTATTATCTGCCACCAAGTCAATTGCAAGATTTTAGTCAAGCCTTGATCTTGATCTTGGACGACCTAGAGGAAAATCCAGAAAAATATGCTAATCAGTTTGACTTTGATATTGCAGAAATTCCTGGTAGAGTGGATTTGAAAGTTGACTTACTAGCTTCCACTTTAAGTTTGGAGTCTAAGCCCTTTATATTTAGAGCTTTTCAAAGCTTGGAGTCAATGCAGTTACTGAGGCAAAAATACAAACCCATTTTAAGAATAAGTCCAGTTACATTTGAGAATAGAATGATAGAAAGAGAGCTTAATTTTATGAAAGCTAAGGAATTGGACTTGTTGAAAAATATCAAGCTTAAGTTTGACCCAGATAATTTATTGAACCCAGGAGTTTTCTGTCATGTCGGATGCCATCACTGAAACTAGTATTGAAGCTAAGATTGACCAAATTAATGCTTGTGTTCACTGTGGTTATTGTTTGCCAGCTTGTCCAACATATCTGAGTACTGGTAATGAAGGTAATTCGCCAAGAGGAAGGCTTTATCTTATAAGGGATTTGATTAAAGGTGGGGTAGAGGATCTTGGTGATACCGCTCGAGGATACTTAGATAATTGCCTTGGCTGTCAAGCTTGTGAAACATCCTGTCCTTCAGGGGTTGAATATATTAAGCTCCTCGAATACGCGAGAGAAGAGCGTAGCCAAACTCATTACAACAAAGGTTTCTGGGCTTTGGTGCGCCGTACTGCTTTTCAGTATTTTTTACCTAATCGCTTTCTTCTAAATATTTCTAGGCTTGGTTTAAGAGCTATGAATGCTATCTATAGTACTTTCCCTTTTTTACCTAAGTTAGTTAAGATACAACCTAAGCTTGATTTTGAATATAAACAAATAGAAACAGATCGTTTTTATCCTTCTCTTAGTAATTTGGATAATATTGATAATCCTGATCATTGTTTGATTTTTAATTTAGGTTGTGTCATGGATACTATTTATAATCAGGTGCACGTAGATACTATTAAGCTACTTAATGCACTTGGCTTCCATGTCTATGTTCCTGATAGTGCTTGCTGTGGTGCACTTGCAAGTCATAGCGGTGAATTTGAGCTGGGGCATAAGCAAAGACAAGAATTCATGGAGAAGCAGGTTTACAATATCGATGGCTTGAAAATTAATACTATTGTCTCTAATTCAGCTGGCTGTGGTGCTTTTATCAA
The DNA here is from genome assembly GCA_022447685.1 of Candidatus Caenarcanales bacterium. Taxonomy (GTDB): domain Bacteria; phylum Cyanobacteriota; class Vampirovibrionia; order LMEP-6097; family LMEP-6097; genus DT-14. The sequence goes on from JAKVAO010000023.1 coordinate 10,133, forward strand.
GGATGAGGCAAATGAACTTAAGGTGGTTGATATTGCAGAGTTGTTAGATGTAGATAATTGGCAAGCACCTGTGAGTTTAGATGAGTTTAAAGCGAGTCTGATGGCGAAGGATGATGAGGCTAAGCTCGATGTGACATATCACCCAGCTTGTCATCTTAATCATGCTCAAGGTATTCAAGGAGTCTATGAGAAGCTTTTAAGCCTAGTGCCATCATTGAATTTAAAAGCTTTATATGAGGCTGATGTCTGTTGTGGTTCTGCTGGTTTTTATAATTTGATCAAACCTGATATGGCTGATGATATCGGTAAGCGTAAGGCTGAGAATATTCAGAATACTGAAGCTAAGTTTGTTTTGACGGCTAACCCTGGTTGTATGTCTCAGATAGAGGCGCATTTACCTGAAGATTATAAAGTTGAACATCCTATTAGTTTTTTAGCGAAATTTTTATAACTACGTTAAATGCTATTTAAGTATTTCTCATAATTTTCATTCATATTCATAACAGGAATTTGAATAATTGCTGGGCAATCGTAGTTATGCATAGCTTCTATTTCTGTAGAAATTTTCTCGAAATTTTCTGACTTTGCTTTAAGTATCATAATGAATTCATCACTTGATTCAATCTGACCTTGCCACTTGTATATTGAACTTACATTACTGTAGATATTAGAACAGGCTATTAGATCTTTCCCCAGTAAAGTTTTTGCTATGTTTTGCAGATTCTCCTTCGAGTCACCAGTGCTGTAAATTAGACAAAAGTTATTACTCATTTCTTCCTCTTATTATATGCAAGTTTAGACTTGCGTTTTTGGATTTTTCTGAATTTATATGGACTATGCTTTAAACCATTTTCAAGATCCCAAATATTTAGTTTTTCTTTTCTTGCAAGGCTTTCTGCCCTCTTGAAATTATCACTATATTTATTATTAGGTGCAAGTATGAATATCTGTGCCAAGCCTTTCCTTAAAAGATGCTCATTAAGGCTTTTGCTTTGTAAAACTTTCTCTTGCTGGGACTTATCTTTGGAATTAAGCGTCTTTCCTGTTGCATAAAGATATGCAAGCGTTCTTCCATATTTATCTTTTTTGACAATGTCTGTCTCCAGCCTAATTACCTGTGAATCTGGAATTAAAGCCTCAAGCTCTTCTTTTGCTCGTTTCCCCCATTGCTCTTGCTTAATCTCAGGGCAGTCTATGCCAAGTAATCTGATTCTAAGTTGTTCGCTGGAAATTTGTTTACATTTTTTATCAAGGCATTTTTTAATTTTGACGGTATCACCATCGAAGATTTGGATTACTTTTCCATAGAAAATATTTTTGTTGCAAGAACTAGATATGAAAATAAGAAAAAAAATAGTAAGCAAGTAATTCATTGTGAAAATCTTATGATAATTTTTGAGATTTAAGATTTAAGTCAGTGATAACCCTGATTTATTTTTTTCCTAATAATTTTCTTTGCTATGATAAATCACTATGCCTGCTAGGTCATATAAATACCTCAATGCGATTACAGTTGCCTTTGTTGTTGTGATATTGCTCAGTAATATTGTTGCTAGTATCAAAATCACTCAGCTTGAATTGCCAATATTTCATATCAAAATTAGTTTTGCTGCAGGTCTGTTATTTTTTCCAGCCTCATATTTAATTGGTGATTTGCTTACAGAGGTCTATGGTTACTCCAAAAGTAGGCAGGTGATTTGGTCAGGTTTCATATCACTACTTATTGCTAATTTGATTATTAAGTTTTTGGTTATCTTGCCGCCAGATCCTCACTGGGGCTTGCAGGATGCTTATAGCCAGATCTTTGCTATAGGTTTTAGAGTCAGTATTGCTAGTATGCTTGCTTTTTTCTGTGGGGAGTTTTGTAATAGTTTTGTTATTGCTAAGCTCAAGGTATTCACTAAAGGCAAAGGACAAGCTTTGAGGATAATTGGCTCTACTTGTGTTGGTGAATTTGTGGATACTTTACTTTTTTACCCTTTGGCTTTTTGGGGAGATCCTAATTTCCCGCCAGGGCTTATCGCAAAGATTATGCTCACTAACTATATAGTGAAAGTTTTGTGGGAGATTTGTGTTTATCCATTAACTAGAAAAATTATTGCTTTCTTGAAAAGAACAGAAAATGAGGATTACTATGATGTCGCAACAGACTTTAATCCATTTCATGTGCTTGAAACTAAAGACTTGCAGGATGTAAAATAATAAAAGAAATTACCCAGTAAATGACGGCTAAAGAATCTATCAGTAAAAGACTAAGAAATGAGGCAAAGCCATTTAGTGCTTTGTTTTTCTTCTCTTTGGTCTTTATGTTTCTTAGTGGTCTTGCTAATATTTTACCTTCCTGGCTTATCAAAGTTACAGTTGATGGGCTTTCTGCATTGAATACTAATGTTCAAGAATTTTCTGTATTGCCTCAGCAAGTTGAAAATTTCATATTGAATAATTTTACTGGTCTAGAGATTTCTTTCCTGAACTTTAACTATAGTCTTGATCTTGAGTCGATGAAATCTTTTCTATATTTAAAGACTGAGCATTTTACTAACTTTTTGCCTTTGTCGATTATTGTTGTTTTTACTCTAGACGCTTTTTTTAAATTCACCTATTTGTTTTCTATTAGAACCTGGGGCTTGAAAATCGTTAAAAGTCTTAGAGAGAAAATTCACCGTCACTTCAATAAACTTTCTATGCAAAGCCAAGCTAAATATGACTCATCATCTGTGGTTTCTATAGTTAGTAGTGATTTGCCTAGTTTGCAGTCCTGGCTTTCAGAAACGGTTACTAATTTTTTCAATGATGGTTTTAAAGCATTATTCTTATTTTCTTGGCTTTTACTCTTGAATTTTAAACTTACTTTGTTCGCTCTCATTACTATTCCTTTGTTTGCTTTTCCTGTAATTGCGATAGGTAAACGTATTAGGAAATATAGTAAAGGCGGGCAGGATCATGTTGGGCGTATAGCTGGTTTCATGAATGAAAGTATAGTGAATCAGAGAATAATTAAAGCTTTTAATCTTGAGTCATGGCGTGAATTAGAGTTCTTCAAAGAATCGAAGCTTTTGTATAAGCTACAACAGAACTGGTTTTTCTTTATGTCGCTAGTTTCACCTGTGACCAATATTGTGGCAGCAATTGGTATTAGTTCTATTTTATTTTTTGGTCTTAAATCTGTGAATGAAAATGTTATTAGTTTAGGTGAATTCTCTTCTTTCTTTGTAACATCTATTTTGCTTTTTGATCCGGCGAAGAGGCTTGGTAGAGTTTCTACTATATTTCAGTCTGCACTAGGTGTTGCTGAAAGAGCCTATGGGCTTTTGGATGAATCTATTCAGGAAGATGAGAGTTTGAATAATAAGTCTCAATCTTTACCTTGCGCAGCTTCTTTAGAGTTCAGAAATATCGTTTTTGAATATAGTTCATTCCGGAACTCAGAACAGCAAGTTAAGCGTATCTTTAATAATCTAAGTTTATATGTTCCCGCTAAAACTAGTTTGGCTTTGGTTGGTCCTAGTGGTAGCGGTAAAACTACCTTGATAAGTTTGATCCCGCGTTTCTATGAAGTGAATGCTGGAGAGATTTTTATTGATTCTCACAGTATTAATGATTTTTCGCTTCATGAACTCAGAAAGTATATAGCATTTGTTAGCCAGGATCCACTCTTGTTTTCAGGTACTCTAAGAGAAAATTTATCTATGGTGATTCAAGAAGAGTATAGAGCTAGAGAGGATGAGGAGATTGCTCTTGCAATTAAGAAAGCTTTTCTTGAGGATTTAGTTAAAGAGTTACCTAATGGTTTAGATACTGATATCGGTGAAAGAGGACAGGAGTTATCCTTGGGGCAGAGACAGAGAGTCTCACTTGCAAGAGCTTTTCTAAGTAAAGCACCAATTGTCATACTCGATGAACCTACTAGTGCTTTGGATAATAAGTCCCAACAGTATATTTATGAGTCAATACAAGAATTGATGAAAGAAAGGACTGTTATTGTTATCGCGCATAGGCTTGATACCATAAAATCTTGTGATCAGATAGTATATCTTGAAAATGGTGAAATACAGGAACAGGGCAGCTATCAAGAATTAGTAAGTCAGGGCTTGGCCTTTGCTGATCTTTTGAATTCTGAGTACAATTAAGGACACGCTGAAAAACTCCACTTTGTGAGTTTTTCAACCCTGACCGAGGAATGATTCCTAGCTCAGGGAGCGAGGTCCTTAAACCCATATCGAGCGAATTCTGCTTCAAAACTTTGTTCTTCAGCAAATCCTTGAATCTGGTGTTTACTGATTTCTAGTTTTTGTAAATATTGGGTATGATATTAATATGAGTATTTTAGTTTTTTGTGAAGCACAAGAAAGCTTGAAAGAGTCAGGCAAAATAGTATTAGCAGAAGCTTCTAAAGAGCTTTTGAAGCTAGCTATTAAAGAGAAGGGTGCAGAAAATGTTTCTGCGTTTATTGCTGGATCTTCTATCGGTGATGCTGTTGAAGAAATTAAAGCCTTGGGTCCAGTTAAGCTCTATAGTGCTGATGCAGATTCATTAAAGGTTTTTTCTTCAGACCTCGTTTTATCTTTATTCCAAGATGCATATACTCAAACTCAAGCTAGCTTAGTTTTTGCTACTCATAGTCCTGATACTGAGGTCGTTTTGGCTATGCTTGCAGCTAAAGAAGGAGCTAATATTGCAACTGACTGTATAGACTTCTCTATTGCAAGTATGGAAGTTACTAGGTCTATGTATTCCAATAAAATGACACTGAAATCAAAATTAAACGAGTCTAAGAAATCATTTATCAGTTTCAGACCTAATAGTGTTAGAGTTGATGGTGATATCTCTGGAGGGACATCTGAACTTGTTGCTTTGAGTCTTTCTGCTGAGCCAAGAATTAAGTCTTTAGAAGTTCAAAAGTCTGAATCTAAAGAGCCTGCTCTAACTGAAGCTGCTGTAATTATCTCAGGCGGAAGAGCTATGGGTAATTCTGAAAATTATAAAATACTTAGAGATTTAGCTTCTCATATTGGCGCTGCGGTTGGTGCTTCAAGAGCTGCTGTTGATAGTGGCTATGCTCCTCACAGTATGCAAGTTGGGCAGACTGGGAAAGTCGTTAGTCCTAATTTATACATAGCTTGTGGTATTTCTGGAGCGATTCAGCATTTTGCTGGTATGGGCTCAAGTAAGGTTATCGTTGCTATCAATACAGATAAAGATGCTCCTATTTTTAAAAAAGCAGATTATGGAATAGTTGGAGATTTATTTGAAGTTGTTCCCGCTATGACTGAATTGGTTTCATAAGATAGTTCACTATTTCATTTGTTATCGTCATAAAGTTCAATTGTGATTATTTTAGCAATTATGTTATTTTTACTGGATGGTTGATCAATTGAGAAGAGGAGAGGGGCATAGTTTTGAGAAGTGGGCTCTCTATCAAGCTGATTGAGACCAGGGGAATAAAGGGTCCAGTCCTGCTCAAGGCAATGAAGCGGTTGGATATATTCAAGGACAAATAAACAATAGGTCCGAAAACTTTCCATCTAGTCATGAATAACTTAATCAAACCTATTCTGATCAAATCGGAGAAATAAGCAGGGTTGAGTTTAATTTTCAAGAATCTCAAAATGACCTAAGATTTATAGTTGGATTAGTAGAAGAATATAAAAGTTTCGTCTCTGAAAAAGAAATTAACAAAGATGAAACTAAATTCAAGATAAATAAAGAATCTTTACAAGGTCTAATTAAATATATTAACGAGAAACTTAAGCCTCAAAACGAAAAGGATTACTCTATAGACGATATAAAAGGATTTTATAGTTACAAAACCTTTAAAAAATCTGCAAAAAATCTATATAAACAATTCAAGACAAAGCAAAAAAGTTTTGATAATCCTCAGAATTTAGTAAAAGATTTTATAAATAATAGAAATGGTATTCTAGGTCTTGCAAGTGATAATTTTGCGAAGAACCCAGCACGGGCTATCATTATGGGGTTTGTAGATAATTATGAAGGCTCTTTAGCTCTATCGAATGGTTTAAAAGAGGCACTTAATAAAGTGCTTCCTAAAGAAAAACAACTTTAAGAAACAACTTTCTATTTCTCAAGTCCATTATAATTAAGCCTATGATACTTCCTGAATTTTTCGCTGAAAATTTCAACCAATTTCTTCTAACTAAACAAAACTCTATACCTTTTATCTGGATGTTAAGTCTTGGACTAATTGGTGGTTTATTATCGAGTCTTAGCCCTTGTGTTTTAAGCTTATTACCATTGAATTTGGCTTATATTGGAACTATTGATATCGAGGATAGAAGGCAAGCTTTTAACAAAGCGATACTTTTTGTTCTTGGAGTTTCACTGGTGCTTAGCTTACTTGGAGCATTCTCAAGTCTTGCTTTTGCTGTTTTCTCAGAGTTTCGCTCCGCTTTAAATATTGGTATCGGTGTTTTTATTATTTTTATGGCAATCATGGTTTTAGGTTGGATTGAGCTACCTTTGCCAAGGTTTTTCAAAGAAATGCCGCAGGCTAATCCATTCGTTATAGGTTTGATTTTTGCACTAATTAGTTCTCCATGCTCAAGCCCAGTATTGTTTGGGGTACTCTCTATGGCAAGTACTGCAGGTTCAGTAGCAGCAAGTGTACTAGTTATGTTTTTCTATTCGCTTGGCTATACTGCAATTATATTTTTTGCGAGTCTTTCTGTTGGTCTCATGAAACAACTCGATTGGTTTAAACAAAATCATTTATTAATTACACGTATCAGTGCTGCTGTGCTTGCAATTGCTGGAATTTTCTATCTATATCTTGGTCTCCAGAAGACATTTCTTAACTAGCACTTAATCTTTTCCTGTTACATAACATAAAGGAAAAGAAGAGAAAATGAGCATAGAAGACACTGTCAGTAAAATTAGTAATTCTGTAGATGAGAATTTAGAAAAGAAAAAACAATTAAAACAAGAAGATGAAGCCACGAGCGAGCAAATAGAAGAATCGCAAGATCACTTAGAGGGGCTTAGGTCTCAGCTTTCTGAGAATACGGAATCGGGAGCTTATGATTCTTTAATGGAATCAGAGAACCTTGATGCTTCTATTGGTTATGATGGTGATAATGAAGTTGTTTCTGGGACTGGAGAAACTGATGATGTTAGGGTAAGGGGCGACTCGAATAGAGTTTCAACTGGTGCAGGTGATGACTTAGTTGATATTGGCGGTGAAGCTAATCTCGTAAGAACTGGCTCTGGCGAAGATATAGTTAATCTTGAAGGTGATGCCAATAAGGTGAGAACTGGAAGTGGTCGTGACTTTGTCGACTCTAATGGTGATCAAAACAATATTGAAACTGGAAGTGGTGATGATGTTCTTGCTAGTCTTGGACATAATAATAAAATTAAGACTGGAACTGGTGAAGATTTAATCGACAATAACGGTGATGGCAACACTATTAGAACTCAAAGTGGTGATGATTCAGTTTTGAGTACAGGTGATAATAATACTCTCAAGCTTGGCAGGGGTGATGATTATGCAGCTGTTTATGGCGATAATAATATGATCAAAACTGGTGCGGGTAGCGATAATATATTTGTTGAAGGTAAAGATAATGTAGTGAAAGCAGGTTCTGGTAGTGACTTTATTTCTGTCGGTGCTGATTCTGATGGCACTGAGATTCAAGCTGGGTCTGGTTCTGATGAGATTTATATCGAAAGACAGAATGGTGGCGAGATTAATATTATTGGTGGAGTTGGTCAAGATACTTTGACTCTTGAAGGTAATGAAAGTGAGTTTGAACTTTCTGTAAATGCAGATACTGGTGATAAAATTTATACTCACATTGAAACAGGTTCTATAATCAATGTTGCAGCGGATGTTGAGAATATCGAATTTTTTCAGCCAGCTGATATTCCGGATCTAACAACTACGGCTATGGGAGAAGAAGAAGATGCTCCTATTGATCCTGGTGACCCAATTCCTGATCCACCAGATGCCACAACTTTAGCGGTCGGAGAAGAAGAAGATGCTCCTATTGATCCTGGTGACCCAATTCCAGATCCACCGGATGCTACAACTTTAGCGGTCGGAGAAGAGGATGACAGTATGCCTCCAGCTGCTTACCCTGACGTGATTAATTATGAAGATAACCAAAATATTTCTACAGGTTCAGGAGATCAAATTATTTATTCGATAGGTCACCAAAACAACATAAACTCAGGTAGTGGTAGCGATATTATAGTTAGTGGTGGAGATAATAATTCAATAGTCGCAGGTTCTGGTAATGATGTTATTAATTCAACTGGTGTGAACAATAATATTGATGCTGGTTCCGGAGACGATGAAATCACCCTGCGAAATATAGAAGAAGGTACAACCGAAGTTAGTGGTGGTTCCGGTAATGATATTCTATACATAGAAGGCAATGAAGCTGATTTTGATGTTTCTATCAATGCTCAGACTGGAGATCGTGAGTATAGGCATAGAGAAACTGGTGCTTTGATCAGAGTTGAGGAGAATGTTGAAACTGTAGAGTTCTACCAAGCACCTGATTTTGGAGATATTACAACGATGGCTGATGGTGAAGAAGATGACTGGACTGCGATTCAAACTAATGCTACAGCAGATACTTATGTGCCAGATCCTGTTTTTCAATTCGGTCCAAATTCTGATGTCAATGAAATTCTTCAAGAGCAATTATTGTTAGTTGGTGCATCTAGTAGTGGTCAAGAATTACCACCAGAGCTGTTAGAACAGTTGGCTCTTATGGGAGTTAATGTGAATAATGAATAAAAGGTGGCATCGAGATTTGCTATTTTCTGCTGGAAACGAGTCAAGCGCATGCTTGCATGCATTTGCGAGTGAAAGCAGAAATCACGAAGTATTTTCGACTGAAGCCGAGTCGAGCGAAAGCTTGCTTTCATTTGCGAGTGAAAGTCGTAAGCACGGAGTTTCCCCGCAGCTAAGCTGAAGGGGTATTACGCAAATATGGAGAAACACTTTTGTTACTCGTTCGTCCTATTCATCTCCTTAGCAGAGCTAAGGAGTATTTCGAACTCCTAATAAGCTCGATGGGGAGTATATTAACTTAAAGCTCGAATCATAGCTTTGCAGAGTTCACCATTTACATTTCTATCGAAAGAAGTAAACATAGGGTTAGTATTGATTTCTAAGAATTTAAATTCTTCAGTTTTAGGACAGTATTTGAAATCAGAGGCTGAGAACTTAAGACCGATTTCTTCATTTACTTTAGCAAGTTTATCTTTGAGATGTTCTGGAGTTGTCTCTGGGACTATGTCTGTGTTTTTTTGAATAGCTCTATGGTCAAGCTCGTTTGACTTTAATTTAAAGGTGAAGAATTCACCATCAACAAAAAATATTCTTAGTTCCGGGTATTGAAGAAACTCTTGGAAGAACTGAGGTTCTTTACTTACACCTTCTTTGAAGATTTTTTCATCAAATTTCTTTTTTAATTCCTGTGTGTGATCACCACCGTTGATTGGCTTGAATATTAATTTTTGCTCGTCTAAAATTTTATTTATTGCTGTAGTTGAATTGCTGACATAGGTCTCTGGTATTGGGATTTGATGTTTCTTGGCTAGTAATAATGAGTAAGATTTATTGAAATAAGGTTGCGTTAAGAGTTTGCGGTTAAGTAATTTGATATCAGGATTTGCAAGAAGCCATGCAGAGAAACTATTTTTCCAGGTCTGAGCGCTTTGCTGGTCTTTGGGATTTTTGGATTCTTGGAATTTGAAAACATCTGTTCTGATGAAAACAGCTTTGCTGTGGTATTCGTGTCCATTTAGAAACAATTTGTTGTTATTAAGGTCATAGTGATAAGAATGGCAGGTGTTTTGCCCAAATAAAACTAAGTTTAATTTTAGGTCGGTTTCATTACTTACTTGAGAAGTAAGGCGAAGTAAGTTAAAGTCCTTTTCACCGCCAATAATTGTTATATCTACTTCTTTCATATCTTATTTATATATTCCCAGTTACAATATTAGTGTGTATGATAACGATAGTTTTGAAGATAAAGTGAAATTCTTAAGCTCTCTTGGGCTTGCTCTTCATAAATATGGCTTAGCGGCTCATAATCTTGAACGTGTTATTAGTAATGTTGCTGATAGCCTAGGCTTGTACACAGAAGTTTTCTCGACACCTAATATTTTACTGCTTTGTTCTAAGTGCGTGAAAACTACAGAAGCTTCTCAAGTGGTGAGAAGAGTTACGCCTGGAAATATTAACTTAGAACTTCTCGAGAAAATTGATCATATTGGTGATATGGTTATTGCTGGTGAAGTTGCTCTTGCTGATGTTACTTTGGAATTAGAGCAGATTCTTCAGGAGAAGCCTCTTTATAGCCGTCTTTTGCGGTCTTTTGCACATTCATTTATTGCTTTTACTATTTCTATTTTCTTTGGCGCAAGTGTTCTTGGAATCATACTCTCAAGCTCAGGTGGTTTCATCGTAGGGGTTATTTGTGCTTATTTAACCAAAATATTCAAAATTTCAAGGTTTTTAGAGTTTATAGTTGCATTTATAATTTCTTTTTTGAGTCACAGTCTTTTTCACTTCATTCCGCATTTCAATACTAACCTTGTTAATATCTCCTCGATTATATTTTTGGTTCCTGGAGTGAGTTTAACTATTGCACTTGCTGAGCTTGCTAACGAAAATCTGGTTTCAGGGACGGCTAGATTTATGGGGGCAATGATGAATTTGTTTAAGCTGGTATTTGGTCTTGTTATTGGTACTTATGCTGCTGAGTTTTTGTTAGGTTTAAGCCCCACTTATACTAGTGTCACCTACTCCTATCCATATTGGATACAAGGCTTGGCATTAATTGTTATTACTGCTGCATATACTATTTTGATGAATGTGAAGAAAGCCAATATCAAATGGATTTTTACCGCTGCGTGTTTCGGTTTCTTCTCTTATAGATTGATTCTCTTATATTCCCAGTACCCTTTTCTTTCGACTTTCTTTGCTGCATTTGTTGTAAGTTTGCTTGGAAGTTTTTACGCACGCTTCATCAAAAAACCGGCAATTACGGTCTTGCTTCCAGGAATTACTCTTCTTGTTCCAGGAAGTATGGGACTCAAGAGTCTTTCTTTGGTTCTAGCTGAAGATACTCTACTGGGAATGAATACCTTGATTAAAGTATTTTTCACAGGTATAGCGATTGTTGCCGGTTTGCTTTTGGGTAATATTATACTGCCACCGAAACGAAACCTTTAATAGATAATAGAATTGTCTAAAAGGTTTCATTTAAAGATTTATCTACGAACTCTAGTGCTAAACCTTCTAATGGTAGATGAACCATCACTTGCTGTCGCTCTTACTCTAAATTTTAATCTCTTTAATTTTCTAAGAGCGTTCGCTGGAATAGTGTTGCTAACAATTAATTGACCATTAGAGTTCACTGAGAAAAATCTTCTAGCTCTTTTGTTTCCAAGCACTTCATAGTTGATACTATTGTCGATCTCAAATCTAGGACTTATTTCTGCAATAAGTCCATTTAAAACTAGTGAACTACTGTTGATTCTTCTTGGAAGTGTAGCTTCTAGGAAGTTTCCTTGATTAAAGCTAGTGTTTTCATTGGTGACATTAATGGTTATAGTATTTTCTATCACTAAGTCAGAGTCTTGATCACTTGCTCTAATGGTTAAAGTATATTGGTTCTTAGTTTCGAAATCTAAAGCTTTTACTACTTCAAAATTCGTGAAGCTATTAGTAATAGCAAAGTTCCCGTCTTCATTACCAGATACTATTGAGAAATCATAGTCTCTGAAAGATTGGCTTACTCTTAATCTACCTATAGCTCCGGTAGTATTTTCTTGTACTTCTGAATTAGAAATTGTAACTTGTGAACCATTGATCTCCTCGTCTGTAGGGTGGTTTGGATCACCAAATTCTCTATCCTCTACTAGAAATGTCAAAACCTGATCTAGGAAATTTCCCTCTGGATCAGTCACTCTAACAGTAACATCGTAACTAGATTTAGTTTCAAAGTCTAAAGGCTGAGTAACTTCAATATTGCCAACCGAGCCAATAGTAAATAGACCATTAAACTCTCCTACAATTGAGTAGCTGTATTGAGAACTAGAGAATGCACCATCTTCAACCCCTACAAAGCCTGCTGTCCAAGTGGAGATGCTAAAGTTCTCAGGAATATTAAATGATGATTCTAAAACAAGTGAACCAACAAACTGTCCTTGTAAAAAGTTTTGATATTCTTGAACTGCTCTGCTTGTGTCTAGCACACCAGCTTTCGCTGCAAAGGTTTTACTGCCGCTAGTGAAGTTGCTGTCAGCAGTTTCTTCTAAGATTCTTTTTACTTGGCTATAGCTAAGGTCTTTCTTCAAGCTTTTTAGTAATGCTATAGTTCCCGCCACATAAGGGGCAGCGTAAGATGTACCATTGCTGGAATAATAGAAAAATGATTTATCTTCAGCGATAGGAAGACTAGTACCGTCGTCTATCTTGGTGTTTTGGAAAGCGATTAAGCTAAGTTCGTGCCCCGCTGAAACAATCTCCTCACCAGGAGCGATTATATCTACGTCTGAACCATAACTTGAAAAATCTGAAATAGCATTTGCTTGGTTGATAGATGCAACTGAAATAACATTGTCATAGACAGCTGGGTAGCGTAGCTGAGCCGTTGCTACTATTTCGTCATTGTTTCCAGCTGAAGTTACTGGGATTACATTGTTTGCGATAGCGTAATCAAATGCTGATCTTATAGTAAATGAATCTAAATTCCAGGCAAGGGAAATATTGAGAACATCTGCACCATTGTCTACAGCGTATCTAATAGCATCAGCCATTCTGAACAGGGAGAATGCATCTTCATCAAGTCCAATAACTTTGATTGGCATAACTTTAGACCTAGGCGCTATTCCTGCAAGTCCAATATTATTGTCTTTTTTAGCTGCGATTATTCCAGCGATAAAGGTTCCATGACCTATAAAATCAAATTGATACAATGAATCTAATTCTCCAGATACATTGAAAGAGTCTCTATAGATATCTTTTCCTATTACATCACCTTGAGCAGCTTCAGCTGTAAAGATTTCATTGAAATCAACATGTCCTGATGCGTCTGCATCTAGGTCCGATATATCTCTTATCGAATCAGAGTTGGCATCAGCTACAAAGTCGCTATCAACCCAGATATTATCTACGATATCTCTATCGGTAAAAGCGTAATTACCAACAAAAGTAATACCTGTATCTAGAACTGCAACAACTGAACCGGCTCCTTCTGTTGTGTTCCATGCTGTTCTGGCTTTTACTCTATCTAAACCCCAAGTCTCGGAGTAAGAATTTGACCATAGTGAGCCATTTGAATTCAGTAATGGATCTGAGTGAAGTTCATACTTAACTAACTGATTCTCTTCCATATATTCAATATGATCTGAAAGTTCTAAACGCTGAAATAAGTACTCTTCATCACAATTTTTGTCACATTTTAATCTATACAATCTGTCTAAACCAAGCTCTTGGAATTTCTTTTGGAAAGTTTTTCTATTCTTACTATTTCTGTGTAAATGCCTTTTATTGTTTTCTGGCTGAAAGCATTTTTTGAATTTTAAGCCTTTAAGATCAGGGCTTTGCTTCAAAAGTTTAAGAAAACTTAGACCTTCTGGGCTTTTGAATTTAATTTCAATATCAGCAGCCTTAGCTGGTAATAAGCAGAATAAAACAATAGCTATCGTTGATACAAAAATATGTTTTTTCATAATTTATTAAAATTTAATATAACATGGCAATATACAATCTTGGTTAAGCCTAGATTAAAATTAAAACAAATTAAGCTTGTAAGATAAAAATTAATGTTTGATGCTTAGATTTATGTTTCTGAATCAGGACGACTTAGTAATGCAGCAAAAGTGCTCCAATCAAAAAAACATATTTCTGGTAATCCTGTTACTAATGAAATATTAAAGGCATTGTCTAATTAAATTTAACATTGTTAACTCTAGTCTTTTCAATATAAGGTATTGATAATTGTCTTCGTCTGAGATAAGATTCGTAATTATTTTGGGATCTGTGTGTGGTTGTAAATTTTAATAATGGTAATGGCTTGACTGGTAATGAGAATTTTAAATCAGTTGTAAATATAAATGGCAATGTTTTAGCTCAAGAGCCAGATACCGTTGCGGCGGCTAAGGATAATAAATTTACAGATACCCCCGATACTAACTTTGCTCTACATGTAAATCCAATAAGAGATCAAAACCTTGAAAATACTATAGGTCTTATTAAAATAGGCTCTAATACTGTTAAGTTGATTATTACAGATTTAATCAGCGGTAAATATAATGAGAGCGCGAAAGTTAATCTAGGCAAAGGTTTGGTTCGTGGTGAAAAATTACCCTTAGATACAGATGCAAAAGACAATACTCGCATTATGATGAGAAGGTTTGCTCAGATTTTAAAAAATAAGGTTTCAGGTGTGCATATACTTGCTACTGAGTCTATGAGAGCATCTGAAGACGGCGAAGAATTTCTTCAGGACATTATTAGTATTCTTGATGAAATCATTAATGAAGATAAAGTAGGTAATCAAAAAATCAAAATTGAGCGAGTATTAGTAGAGCCAGAGAGGGAAGCGAGACTTACAGTTGAATCTTTGAATGCCGAGTTTAACGGCAATATTCCTAAATCTGGTTTAATGATTGATTTTGGTGGTGCTAGCTGTGAATTTTGCCCTTTTGAAAAAAACAATGAGACAGGAAAAGCTGAGGTTAAGAAAATACGAGATCAAGAATCTGATGATCTGAAAGCGGTCTTTAAGAGCTTGGGGATAGGTGCTCACCCTCTAAATGAAAAACTAAAAGACTTAGATAATGACTTTGCTAAGTTTGAGGCGTTTGTAGAAGAAGAACTTAAAGATGTAGATTTTATGAACTCTAAGACGAGTAATCTCTATTTGATCGGTGGTGAGTTTAGAGGTGCCGCTGAGGATGTAATGGAAGAAGGCACTTCACTTCATAGTTTAAGTGAAAAATCTATAAATGATATTCAGGGTTTAGTTGACACAAGGATTAATAGTCTTAAAAAAGTCTTGGTTTTAAGAAAAATTCTAAGTCTGGCAAAAAAAATAAGGAGCTAGCATCTGAAGAGCTTCTTAAAAAAAGAAAACAATTGGTGAGTTCTATGTTGCTAAGTAAGATTCTAAATGCCGTCTCTGATGATGGCAGAGTATATTTCATGCAAGGTGGGATGATGGATGGCTATCAGCAGGAGCTTCGTGAGAGCAGGCAAGATCATCTGGATTATTTTGGAACTAACCAATTGGTGTCTTCAGTGAACCTTGCAAATAAAGATACTCTAGAACGCAGTAAAAAACTTACAGAATGGATAGTCCAGCAGATTATTACTCTTTCTGACAAGGTAGATAAAGCGAGTGATGCTTCTGAAAACCCCAAGGCTAATCTTCAAGTAAAAGAAACATTGAATTTATTTGCAAATTGGGCAAAAATAATAGTTTTTTTGTGAGCCCAAAATCGCTTGAACAAGATACCGAAACGAAGCCAAAGCCAAAACTTGAGAAATATTTTGAAAAACTTGAGAAAAGTATTAGCAATGCTTCATTTTTCAACTTTCTTTACCCTATTAATAATAATTTTTCGGGTACCAATGAAATAATTAAACAAGTTCAAGCACAGCTCGCACCAACTAATTTTGATAATTTTGTAAAACAAAATATCATGGATATTTTAACTCCTACGTTAATAGGTAAGGATAAGATGAATAAATATTCGAAAAACTCTAAAGATTCTAAAGCTAAGTCTGAATCTATAAGTGAAAACCAACTAAGATTCTTCAAGCAGATAAGTTCACAAATAATTAGACTCGGGCGCCTCTTAAGTATTGACAATCCATTCTTGCTTGATAATTATTCCTTGGACTATAATCTTTCTTCAGATAATGCAGAGCCAAGCATTTCAATTGATATAAAGGACCAAGAAAATGGTAGAGATAAGCGAAGGCTTCAGGATATGGCTAAAGGTGACAAAGTGAGGCGAAGTCTAGCTAGAATCAGCAAATCTATTAGGAAATTTCCAGGAAATAAATATAGTAGCTAAATAAGCAAAATCTTTAAATTCACGCTACAATAACCAGCATGCGTATAGGTGTATTAACTGGTGGTGGCGATTGTCCTGGATTAAATCCGGTAATCAGAGCTTTGGTATTTAAGTCCGTAAAGCACTACGGTGCTGAAGTTGTAGGTTTTAAATATGGTTGGAAAGGTGCTGTAGAGAATATAATTACAGAATTGAACCTCGACAAGATTGAAGATATAGTAAGAGAGGGTGGTACTATCCTTAAGTCTTCTAGAACTAATCCATTTAAGATGGATGGTGGTCCTGAGGCTGTAATCAAGACTATGGAAGCGAATAAGCTTGATGCATTAGTTGCTATCGGTGGTGAAGATACTTGTGGAGTGGCTTCTAAGCTTTATAACGAATATAAGATCAACGTAATTGGTGTTCCTAAGACTATTGACAACGATTTATCTGGTACTGATGTTACTTTTGGTTTCGATACTTGTTTAAACATAGTAACTGAAGCTTTAGATTCACTTCATACTACAGCTGCTTCTCACGAAAGAGTTTTAGTTTGTGAAGTAATGGGAAGACACGCTGGATGGATAGCTTCATTCTCTGGTATTTCTGGAAATGCTGACTATATCTTAGTTCCAGAAGAAGAAGTTAACATTGATGATTTATGTTCTACTATTAAGAAAGTATTCGAGAAGAAAGAATACGCGATTATCGTAGCTGCAGAAGGCGCTAAATTAGCTAACCAAGACGTTACTAAAGACGCTGAATTAGATGCTTTTGGTCACGTTAAATTAGGTGGTATTGGTGAGAAGATCGCTAAAATGGTTGAAGAAAAAACTGGTTTAGAGACTAGATCTACAGTTCTTGGACATATCCAAAGAGGTGGTAGACCATCTGCTTTCGATAGGGTTTTAGGAACTAGACTTGGCTGTAAAGCTGCTGATATGATCAGTGCTGGCGACTGGGGTAAAATGGCTGCTATAGTTGGTAAGAAAACTGAAGCCGTTTCACTTCAAGAAGCAGTAGGAACTTTAAAAACTTTAGATATGTCAATTCATGAAGATTCTAAGTTATTCTTCGGAACTGAAACTAAAGAACTAGCAAACTCAAAGTAATAAGTTATAAAATAAAAGAGTCACTCTAGTTTTTAACTGAAGTGACTCTTTTTTATTTCATGTTGAAAGAAAAAACAACAGTATTAAAATTTGGTGGTACGTCTGTGGCTGATGCAGAATGTATCAAAAGAGTCTGCTCTATTGCGATAAGAGAAGCGGAGTCCGCTAATTTGATCATGGTAGTTTCCGCTATGGGCAAGACTACTGATGGTTTAGTTAAATTAGCCAAAGATTTTAACTCTTTACCAGAAGGTAGGGAGCTTGATATGCTGCTTTCTACAGGAGAGCAGGTGACCGCATCTTTAGTTGCTATGTGTCTTCATGAGATGGGCTATGCAGCTTCTTCATTGCTGGCATGGCAGTCTGGATTTATTACCGAAAGAGAGCATAACCAAGCAAGAATTGCGAAGATTAAGACAGAGAGGATTAATGAACATCTTGCTAAAGGTGAAATCATTGTACTAGCTGGATTTCAGGGGATCACAGAATGTGGTGAAGTGACGACACTTGGACGTGGTGGCACTGATACTAGTGCTGTTGCTGTTGCTGCTGCATTAGGGGCGCAAAAGTGTGACATCTACACTGACGTAGATGGTGTTTTTACTACTGATCCGAGAATTATTCCTGAAGCTAAGAAGCTTGATCTAATAAGTTACGAAGAAATGTTAGAACTTGCAAGTTTAGGTGCTAAAGTATTGCATCCTAGATCTGTAGAGCTTGCTAAAAAATATAATATTGATTTAAGTGTAAGAAGCAGTTTTAAACCAGAAGATAAAGGAACTAGAGTAATTAAATTAAGTGAGGTACAAGATATGGAACTAACGCAGGCAGTAACAGGTGTAGCACTGGACAAAAAACAGGCTAAGCTTGGTTTCATGGGCGTTCCTGATACCCCAGGTATAGCTTCTAAGATTTTCAAGACTCTTGCTGAGAATAATGTAAGTGTTGATGTGATTTTACAATCTGTTCCTCGTGAAGGAATTATTGATATTGCTTTTACTGTTAACCAAGACTATCTCCAAAAAGCAATTAAAATTTCTAAAGAGCTTGCTCTTGAAGTTAAAGCAGCTGAAGTTGTTCACGATGATGATATTGCTAAGATTTCTATAGTTGGTGCCGGTATGTTGAATAAGCCGGGCATTGCCTCTGAGATGTTTACAGCATTATATGATGCTGATATTAATATCCAGATGATTACAACAAGTGAAATCAAGATTAGTTGTATTATTGACCTTGCTCAAGCAGAAGCTGCAGTTAAGGTTATACACGAGAAGTTTAACCTTGCACAGCCTGTTCAGGAGATCATCGTTTAGGGGAATTAATTTTAGCGGAGAAATAGAAAATGACTGAGACCTTAGAAGCCAAGCAAATAGCCAAAGACGCAGAAAATGGAGAAAGCGTAAGTTTTAATATTCAAGAAATTTCGGAATTACTTCCACATAAATATCCTTTTTTGATGGTTGATAGAGTTACTGACTGTAAGCCTGGTATATATGCTAAAGCTTACAAGAATATTTCTATGAATGAACCTCAGTTTCAGGGACATTTCCCTAATGCGCCTATTATGCCAGGGGTTCTTCAGATTGAAGCTTTAGCTCAGGCATGTTGTTTGTGTATTTTAGCGATTCCAGAATACAAAGATGGCTACACAGGCATTTTTACAGGATTAGATTCTGTGAAATTCAGGAAAATGGTTGTACCTGGTGATCGTTTAGAGTTAGATGTTACTAGAACCAAATTCAGGTTTCCTTATGGAAAGTTTGAAGTTAAAGCTAGTGTAGATGGTGAGGATACTTGTTCCGCTATGCTTTCCTTCGTTATGGTAAAAAATGAAGAGCTTTAAGAGTTTCTGAAAAAGCAAGTTTTTTCAGTACTCACTGATTGCAAGTATTAGAAATCAAGTTATAATATCTTAGGAATGAATTCAAAAGCAGTTGACTTAAATCTTTTATCCAGCTTTCACCCTAGAGAAAGTTTTGCGACTAGAACAGCTCTAGAACAGGGCTTCAAGTTTATAATACTTGCTGTTGTTTGGTTATCTTTGATATTTTTAGCGGCAGCTGGAGCTGGTGTTGCTTTTGCTTGGAAGGCTCCATTTGTATTTAACGAGTTATTACCTATGTGGTTTCCTGCTGTTGATAAGCAGATTTTTGCAGATTTAGCTGATATTCATGCTTATTTGGCTCCTACAGTTGTAGTTGCAACTATTATTCCAGTTAACGCATTATTCATGGTTTTATGTGAGCGTAAGTTCTTATCCCTTCTTACTATGAGAATCGGACCAGATAAGGTCGGTCCTAATGGTGGACTTCAGACTCTAGCTGATGCTTTTAAGCTTCTTTTTAAAGAAGATACTATGCCTAAAGGCGCTGATCCAATTCTTTTCACTTTGGCTCCAGCATTATTTTTTGCACCATCTATGATAGTTTTCTTACCTCTTCTAGCTGTAGCATCGAATAGACTTGGTGCATTTGTTTATACTGACTTAGATATTAGTTTAATTTTCATTCTAGGTTTTGTTTCTCTTGGGACTATGTCTCTTGTGATGGCAGGATGGGCGTCTAACAATAAATATTCACTTATGGGTGGTTTGAGAGCTGCTGCTCAAGCTGTAAGTTATGAGATACCACTTGTTCTTACTATGATTGCAATTATTATGCTTTCTGGTTCAGTTAACTTGGTTAAGATCTCTGATTCTCAAGCTGGTGGTATTTTGAACTGGAACCTTTTCGGACATGGTAAATTACCTTGGTTACTTAATTTAACTGCTAGTTCTGGCGGTAATTTCTTTGAAGGTTTTGTCACACTTGTCTTTATTGTTTTGTGTGCGCTGTTATTTATTATATTTGTTACAGCAGCTACTGCTGAAGTAAATAGAATTCCTTTCGATATTCCAGAGGCTGAGTCTGAGCTTGTTTCTGGTTTCAATACAGAGTTTAGTGGTATGAAGTTTGCGTTATTTTTCTTAGCTGAGTACACTAACTTATTTATTTCTTCAGGTCTTGCAGCTATTCTTTTCTTAGGAGGTTCTCACCTACCTATAAGCGCAGCTTCTGAGCAAGCCTTATATAATTTATTATCGAATGTATCATTTGAATTACCTGTAGTTGGTAGCTTCTATGGTATGTTTGAGCACTTAAATCTGACGTGGGTACTTGCTTCAATTACTTTACTTGTCAAGATTTATATAATGTTTTTAGTAGCTATATGGATAAGAGCAACTCTTCCTAGATTGAGACAAGATCAATTAATGGAATTTGGTTGGAAGTATTTAATTCCTCTAAGTTTGGGAATTATATTTATATTAGCTTTAGTCTTGGAGTATATTAAATTATGAGTTCAGTTTTAGATATTTTTAAACCTATAACTAAATTAGCAGATGGTTTGTATAACATATTTTTAGGTATGTTTACTGTTGCTAAGCACACCACTAGAGACCCTATTACAGGTGATTACCCAAACAAAATGCCTGAATTATACGCTAGGTCTCGTCATAGGCTTGCATTAAATGTAGACCCTATTTCTGGTGAGCATTTATGTATTGCATGCAAACAATGTGAAAGAGTTTGTCCTGATAACTGTATTTCAGTTATTCCTCACGATAATGTAAAAGCTAAATCTTCTCAATTCTATATCGATCACGGTTTATGTATGTTCTGTGGTCTATGTACAGAAGTTTGTCCTACTGATTGTATTATTAATACTGTTGACTTCGAGATGTCTGAAGAAACTCGTGAAGATTTAGTCTATGACATTAAGAAATTAACCCTTAGCCAAGAGCAGTCTCGTGAATACTTCAAGATGAAGGGGTATACTCCTAAGCCACCTAAGAAAAAGCCAGCTACTGCTGCTAAGTAAGTATTACTCGCTTTTATTTTTGAAAAGCATTGAATTATTATTCTTTTGTTTAAGTTCACTTAAGTAATTTTGATTTAGGCTACTTGGTGTTGCTTTTGATTTCGCATTGCTGTCCTTCAAAGCCTCACTAATTTTCTTAGATGCTGCATGCAATTTTATATTAGTGTAAAGATGATCTAATATAAATTCAGTGCAAATAACTTTGTAATTTTTTGTATCTTTTTCTTTGTTTTTAGGGGTATTTGATTTATTTTGATCAAGATTATTGTCTTTAAGTTTATATTTCTCTAATACTACTTTGAATTTATCTAGCTGAGTTTTTAGTTGTCCTGCTAGTTTGGTGTCTTTCATTGCCGTAAGTTTTTTTTCAATTGCAGTCTGGCTTTGGTTGAGGCTGTTTAGTAATCTGTTTAGAGTTCCATTACTAATAATATTAGCTCCAACACTCATTGCGTTAGATACAGAATAATCAAATTTATCAGCATCTTTTCTGAATTTATGAATTAATGTTGCTGGGCTATTACTATAACCTGCATGATAAAGGTTTAAACGAGAACCAAAGCGCATTGACCTTAAGGCTAGGTCTTCTAATTTCTCAACACGTAATTGATTCTCTTCTTTAGCTCTTAGATCACTATGAACAACTGTGAAACAACCATTATTATTGATTATAGAACCAACATGAACAGGAGTTGACATTAAAATTTCATCACTAATTTTATCTATTAATTCTTGATCGTTTTTGTTAGCACTGAATGTTCTAAGTAAATTAAATATGGTTTTGTCCATGAACTTAGCCATTGGATCTTGAGGATTTTCTGGGTCAGTGAAAAATACACCAACATCTCCATTTCTTCCTATGACATCGTTACAGAGTTTTTTTAGCTCTCGAAGATTTTCAGTTAGTAACTTTTGTTCCTCTAGACTCAGTAATTTTTTTGCTTCAAGTTTTTCTTTTTTAGGTGCTGCATGAAGAGCTTTTAGTTCCTGCTCTGTTAGTTTCCGACCTGTAAAAAAATCTTTTACTCTTTTAGTGACAGCACTAAATGAACTTAAGACTTTCTCAAGAAAATTCTTAGGTGCTGGTGTATTAGAACTGGTCACTGCTGAGACCATAATGCGGTATATACATTATAGCAAATAATCAAATTTGATTATTTATTGTTGTGAACTTACTCTTTTAGATGATTAAGCAGCAGCTCTTAATTCTTCAAGCTTAGCTACATTATTCTTCACTGATTCAGCTGATGCTTTAAGGTCAGCAAGCTCTTTATCATCTAGCTTCAGTTCAAGTATCTCTTCAATACCGTTTTGACCAAGTTTAGTTGGTACTCCAACGAAAACTCCTTCAATGCCATATTCACCATTAAGGTAGCAAGAACATGGAAGTATTTGTTTGCGGTTAGTCAAAATAGCTTCGATCATTTCTACAGATGAACTCGCTGGCGCGTAGAAAGCAGAGCCTGTTTGAAGATGATTTACTATTTCGATTCCACCTTTTTGGGTTCTTTCCACTATAGCTTGAATCTTCTCCTCACTCATTAATTCAGTAAGAGGAACTCCTGCTACCGTTGTGTATCTAGCAACTGGCACCATATCGTCACCGTGACCACCAAGTACACAAGGTTGAATATTTTTAACTGATACATCTAATGCTTCAGCGATAAAGAAAGCCATTCTAGAACTGTCTAGAACTCCAGCCATACCGATGATTTTCTTAGTATCTACACCTTTAGCAGATAGAAGTTGGTAAGTAAGCTGTGTCATAGCATCTACTGGATTCGATACTACGATGAAAATAGCTTCAGGTGAGTATTTGTAAGCATTCTCTATACAAGAACTAACAATTTCTGCATTCTTCTTAAGTAAATCATCTCTACTCATGCCAGGCTTTCTTGCAAGACCTGCTGTCATAAGAACTATATCTGAACCTTCAGTTAACGAATAATCAGCACCACCAATGATATATCTATCGTGAAGCTCAACTGGACGCGCTTCCATAAGATCTAAAGATTTTCCTTTAGCGATACCTTCTGCAAGATCTATTAAGACGACGTTTGCAATATTCTTCTCTGCAAGTCTCTGAGCTGCTGTAGCCCCTACATTACCTGCACCTATAACTGTAACTTTAGCTTGTTTCATAACTAATATGATAGCAGTAAAAGCTGCTTTTAGTCTTGCTTATGAGTATTACATGATTAAGGTCAGGTTATCTTATTTAGAGCCTGTCTTGAAAGTTAATTAAATCAAGCGAGTCTTTTAGTCATAATACGGATCATGGCTATTTTGACCATAAA
>JAKVAO010000024.1 GCA_022447685.1 Candidatus Caenarcanales bacterium
GTATTCTTTTATGCTTGACATTTGTCTTTTCTCCTTTTTTTATTTTAAGGAATTTACACAATTTATTTTACACTCTCATTTTCCTAGCAGTTTCAGAACTTGTTGCAGTATCAGCATTCCCGTTAAGTGAACCAACTATGTTAGCAGTAAGCACCTGAGAAAGATAAATTACCAGCAACACTCATATCACCTGCGACATTCAGATCTTCAGCCACACTTAAATCCTTAGAAGCAGTAATGTCAGAATTAACAACAAGAATCTGATCAGACTTACCAATATTAGTGAGATTCTGCAAACTCTGGATATTTTCCTGAATAGGGTTAGTCACTATAAGTGCTTCATTCGCTTTCTCAGACACAGCTACGGTGCCAATAATATCAGCAGCAGAAACTATAGTAGGTCCAGGCTCACCAGCTTCTCCCTTCTCGCCTTTTTCACCTTGATCTCCTTTCGGTCCTTGAGGACCAGCTGCTAGTTCTGGATATATTCCAGTATCAGTTCCCTCAGGTATAGTAAAAGCAGTAGAAAGCTCAACTTGAAGATTTAATGGTTTTTCGCCATCCAAATTAAAATCATTATTCTGGGGTTGCTCTAATAATAAACGTGTGAAGCCAAGTGGAGAGCTTGCACTAATGGATTCACCACTGATTTTAATAACAACTCTAAACATGTTTCCAGAACTATCAGGCAGAAGTGGTAGACGGCACTGGGCTTTACGTTTGCTTTTATTAATAAAGCTTTCTAGGATAAACTCTTGATTATCAGCAGTGATTAGGGATATTCTAAGAGGTTCACGCTTGGATTCGAGTTTGGTTTCATTATTGGCTGATATTGTTAATAGGTCACCAGCATAAAGGATCTCAGGAATAGAATTAGGGTTAACAGCAGCTTTAGCCTCTTGCAGATTCACAAGCAAAGCAAATAAAATAATGAATATCGAAATTAGATATTTATGCACTTATATATTTTAAATACTAGGCTAACGATTCTGCAAATATAAGGCAATCCACGATGAAATGATTGCTATAAATATTCCAGTATTTAGGATTTTCAAATAATTAAGTTCTACTTTTATTGAATCAATTCTACCGTCAAGTTTGACTTCAACCGTGTCAATTTTAGAATCCAAATGGTCAATCTTTGAATCTAATTTCTGAATAGCCAAGGTGAAATCTTTAGTTAGGTTTTGGATAATTATATCCATCTCTCTTTGGCTGTAGGGATGTTCTGTAGTCATCTTATCTCCTTTATATACAGATTTAGTTAAATACTTACTAAGTAAAAACTATAAATCTGATCATAAGGTATATATTTATTCTATAACAGAATATGTGGTTAAAACGGTTATATCCATTATTCAAAAAGAAATTAGAAGAGCCAATTTTGGAGTAATACTTACATCAAAGTGTTTTAAATAAAAGGTGGCATAGAGCCTTCACAATCAGCGAGTGAAAGCTCTATGAACTCTCCCTCCCAAATAGCTCAGGCTACGATGCCGCTTTTGTTACTCGTTCGTCCTATTCATCTCATTAGCAGAGCTAAGGAGTATTTCGAACTCCTAATAAAAAAAGGAACCCCAATCGGGGTTCCTTTTAACAGCTAAGTTAAGTCGATTAAAAAGTTACTTAATAATTATTGAGCAACTCTAGAACCTCTAGCAGCAGAAAGAACTTGAACATAAGTTATAGTCTTATCAGCTTCAGGGTTTTCGAACTTAACGATACCTTTCTTATTTCTAGTAAGGTCTGCGTTAGCAACTACTGCAGTTGTACCATCAGAGTAAACAACCTCTAAGCTAACATCCTTAGGAAGCTTACCATTTCTTTGTCTGATAACTTGTCTTCCTTTCTTGTCAGTCTTAAGAGCTCTTAGTCTCTTGATTGACTTGTTAGATGTTTTAGCAACAGTTGTTACATCAAGTTCAGCTGTAATAGTATCAGCACCATCAACTACAGACAATGTGTAAGTAGCAGCAGTTGGAACTACAGCAGCGAACTTATCTCCAAGTGGAGTTACAGCAACGTTGTTTACAGTAGCAGTACCAGCAACATCAGCGAAAGTGAAACCACTTACAGTAGGCTCGTCGAATAATACAACGATCTCACCTTCTACTAAAGTTGAAGTTAACAATGTAGCAACTGGACCAGTGATAGTTTTCTCGTCAGTTGGGTCAGGCTCTAAAGTACTATCACAAGAACCAAATGCAGCAACATCAACTACTTTGATTTGAGTAGCAGAGTTAGAAGTAGGGTTCTGAGATAAGATTACTTCTTGACCTTCAGCAGCTCTGATAACACCTTGGAAAGTACCATCAGCTAGAACTGGAACATTAATTGAATCAGTATTTGTTCCACCACTGTTTAATGTTGAAGTAATAGTGATTAAAGTACCTGGCTCTAAATCAGCGTTAGCATTAGAACATAGAGTTACTCTCTTATCACCTGAAGTATCTTCAACACCATTTACTAATGGAAGATCTTCGATAAGTACATTTACTGGAGTTTCAGCGTTAAACAATCCAAGTGAAGGAGAATCAACGACAGTAACTACAGCACTATCAAGCTTATCACCAGCAGCTATATTAGGAATAATTGCATTATTCATTACAGCAGCAGTTTCAAAGGCTGGAGAGTTAGCATCAGCAACTTCAGCAGCATCTCTGAAGTAAGACTGAGCCATATCGTCATCTAAAGCAGCACCGTCAAGTACAGGTAGTAAAGCATATTCTGTTACAGAAGATACTACTTTGCTAGCTAACTGAGCTGGAGCTGAAGTTGCAATATGAACTCTGTTATTACCATCTTCTCTTTGAGCAACCCAACAATAGATGTCAACATCATTTGCAGATAATGCAGGAGTGTTAACAACAACGTTTGTAAATGTTACAGATGAAGTAGTGCTTGCAGCTCTTGGATTATTAACTCCAGCGCCAGCAGTCAATGTCGTATAGATCGCATCAACAGCAGAACCTGCACCATTCAAATCTTCACCATCAGGAGCTGAAGCAGAGATAGAATCATCAGAAACAAATCTACCACCAGCTGGGGTAGTACCAGTAGGATCTGCAAAGAGACCTTCTTCAGTACCAGCACAGTAAAGTCTGAAATCACCATTAGCAACAGCAGGGTATGCAGAAGGTAAACCATCTACATCAGTACCGATAGGGAATGCATCTGGAACAGCTTCTGTAACTTTAATATCTACGAACTTAGTTGTACCAGCCGTACCTGTTACAAATCTCTTACCTGCAGTAGGTACATTAGTAAATGTTACACCTTGAGATCCAAAGTTGTTCTCAACATCTTCTCTTACAAATACAGTTGGAGTACCACTTGTAAATGTAGATGTAGCAGAATCAGAGATAGATACTTGCAATAAAGAATTTAGAGCATCTGATAGATTAACAGTACCTAAATCTTCAAGGACAGTAATAGTTTCATTAGGGAAAGTACCTTCAACTTGAACAAGTTGTAAAGTAGCACCTAATTGAGCATTGGAAGATACAGCCAAAGCATCTGGTTCCATTACAAAGAAGATTCCTCTTAAGAAATCATCAGTAGTGAAAGTACCTTGACTTAAATCTAAATCAACAAATGCTTGAGCGTTGTTTGATGAAATTGGTTGAGCTTGTTCAACTAAATCATTGAATGAAAGCGTAACACCAGAAGAAACAAAGCTTGAGAAAACTTCATCCATTTCTGCATCAGTTAAACCATTTACATCATCATCAACAGCAGCAATATCAACACCAGTAGGTAACGTTAATCTTAAGTTAACTGAAGAACCTAAGTCTTTAATAGACTGGAATTGACCAGATACAGCTTCTTCAATAGCAATTGCTCTTGGCTTAACTTGGATACCAGGAATTGGTCCACGTGTACCAGTTGCTGCACCATTTCCAACTGTACCAGCTGCGAATAAAGGAGGAATTGTAGTATCAAGAACTAAATCAGTACCAATAGCATCAACAACCTTATCGAGAGAATTATTTGTAGTTGATAAAGTTGGAGTTAATGCTGATCTAGAAGATGTTGGATCTTCAGACTTATGAACCATTAACTGAGTTCCAGTACCTGTTGTAGGAAGAACTCTAGCTGTTACACCAGTAGTTAAGTTAGTAGGCTTGATTTCAGCAAGTGTAAACTGCTTAGTACCATTAATATTATTACCTGATACTTTAGCTAAAAGTTTTACACCGTTAGCTTTAGAGTTAGTACCTAATGCAATAGAACCTTTAGGTCTAATTGAAATTAAGTCTCTATTGTTATCAGTAATATTTTGGTATTTATTAACAAAAGGAAGGATTCTTACTTCATATCTATTTCCAACTTTAACCAATCTAGACGCCATCACCATGTTGTCACTTTGATCTTCAGCTGTAATTGTAGATACGGTAAACGTAGCATTAGCACCACCACCAGTAATAGTGATTGTGTCAGTAGGCAAATATCCATTACCTGCATTAGCTACAGTGAAAGCAGTAACAGAAGTACCATCAGCAGTTGTATCAACTGTTAAACCTGTACCTGAACCACCAGTAGTAGCAACACCAGTAGCAGTATTATAACCACCATTGTTAGTACCACCTACTGCAGATACAGTTGCAACAGGACCAGTACCAGTAATGAAAGCATTCTGTGAGTATAGGTCTTCAGATAGATTTGTAGTTTTAAATTCTAGGTTAGAATTTAAAGTTGAAATATCAGCAGCAGCTTCGTTACCATAAATAACGTGGTATACAGTACCATTAGTTGCATCAGATTCTTGAAGTCTAGCAAATACTTCAGAAGTATTTCTTAAAACATCATTATCAGCGAAGTTAGTCGTGTTAGAACCTGTGAAAACAGTGTTATTACCAGCTGTTTCGTCTTTAGATACAATTGCTGTGATAGAAGCAGAACCATCATCACCACCAACTATAGCATCGTCAAATGTAACGCCAGGGAATAAGAATACGTTATCAAGAATGAATGGATCAGCGTTAGTACCATCACCACCAGTAATAGTGAAGTTACCAGGAGCACCATTAACTAATGCACCGTTTGCAGCAGCTTCAGCAAGACCAGAAGCAGCAGTTAGTAAACCACCAGCTAAATCTTGTCCATCTTGAAGAGTACTTCCTCCATTAGCTGGAGATACGGTGATAATAGATGCATCTGTAGCAGCAGAAATGTTATCAGGTGTTGTTGTGTTTTCTTTGACAGAATTAGCAACTGCACCCAAGAAACCTGAGGCATCAATAGTAGCAGCAACATTATCTAAATTAGTAGATCCAGCGAAAAGACCAACGAAAACATCAGATACAGTTAAAGTTGCATCAGTAGCTCCATCATTACCATTAACTAATTCAAGGCTAACAGTAATTAATGCATTAGAAGCACCTTGGAAAGATGCACTAGTAGATGGATCCGCATTTCTCATAGTGTCACCACTGGTAGATAAATCATCAACATCACTTACAAATTTACCTGTAGCAACTGGAGTTTGATAGTATTTCTTAGAAGTAGTTGTTGAATCAGGTCTTTCAGCCGCTCTTAATTTAATCGTATCGATATCTACAATTGCAGCAGAAGCAGTGTTAGTTCTTACAGCACCTGGACCAAAAGAAACAGTCGATACTGCATCATCAATAGAAGAACCTAATAAAGTGTTAGACTCAGAATCTTCAGCAGTAGTACCAGTTAAAGTACCATCAGCAACATATACTTCTATTTTACCGTCAGTAGAATCTGCAGTAGTAGCTATAGTAAAAGTTCTTTCTGACAGTTCATCAGAAATTGCAGGCTCAAACTGAGCTACATTTTCATTTGTTAAAGTTACAAGAACATTGTTATCAGTAATAGCAGTACCCGCATCACAAGCAATACCTACGTTATCCACTCTAACAGAAACTTTAGAAGTATTCTCAGTTTCAGTATCTGTTGTAGAAGCAGTGAAAAGAGCTAGTGCACCAGCAGGAACACCAGAGTTACCATCAGCAACATCAGTGGTTGCTGAACCTAAAATATAAGCTAACAAAGCTACGTTTTCACTAGCTGCTGTTCCAACAGATAAACTTGTTGCACTACTTCCAGTTAAAACAGAAAGGTTTCTAGTAATTAAACCTGATTCATTTGAACCATCAGCATCTTTATCACCACCAGCTTCATCAAAATCAGTTAGCTGAATAAATTCACCAGGAGCAACATATCCTGGTAATGGTACAAAACTACAACCTGTTTGAGGTACAAAGTATGTAAGATAAGTACCATTTGGTGCAGCGACTTCACCACCGGCAGTACCATCAGCATCTTGTTGTGCAGTACCAGTAGCACTAACAACAACATACTGATCATTAGTAAAGCCATTTGAATATTGTAAAGTTTGTGCATCTAACTCAATAGTTAGAGCAGCAACATCAACGTCTGGTTTTGCACCTTGCGTCTTTTGACCAGCATCTAAAGTTAATAAAGGTAATGTAGCACCTTCATTAATAGTTGCGGCAAACGCAGGAGCAATCGAAGAGAAACCAAACGCAGCGAGTAATAACAAGGTTAAACCTTTTCTTAAACTCATTTTTTCTCCTTTTTCTCCTATTTTTATCATTTTGTTTTTGAATAATAATCAAAGGGCCTAATTTAGGCACGGTGATTATATACTCAGAAGTAATAATTCCATTTTTTCGGGTCTTGGTCAATGAATAAAAATTAATATTATTGGAAGAGTTCAAGATAAGCATTTTTGTGATGATCTAATAGAGTTGGTTTATTAAAGATATCAACTTACAATTTGTATATCATGTTTGTTGGAATGCCTATGAAATATGGGTTTTGAAAAATAAAGTTCTTTTAATCTTGATTAAGGAACATTAAGGTTTCAAGATAATTTTAATATTTTTTTTTGTTAAAAATTTCTGATTTTAGTTACTCTGCCTAGCTTTTTTGTTTATTTACCAATGTTAAGGGGCTAGATTTTTTGAACTACTGGTTTTTCTAACAAGCATATTTATTGAATTTAATTTGAGGAAAAATGACCCCTTTCTATTTTTTGTTTGGTCTTGCAGTATTAATACCATGGACTTTAGTTCTCATGAGTATTTAGAATCTGAAAAATACAGATCGCTCTGCTATAAACAACTGGGAATTCTTCTAGGGAGTCCTGCAATCACAATAACGTTTGGATTTTTCTTTTATGACGCAGAAAATAACAATTTGCATATAAAAATCATACTTAGTACTATATTCTTAATTATCGGTCTTAAAATGATCGATAAAGGATATAACATTTTATTAGATTTAAACAAAAGGACTTGAAAATGACAATAATGGAATCAATAATGTTTTTTTCAATTGTAATGCTGGCAATCTCTATGTGCCTTATAACATTACAAAACATGGGCTATAAAAGAAAAAAATTAAACAATGAACTAGACCCTAATAAATCCTTTCTTGAGAATTTTTTCTCGGCTTAGCTTTTATAAATTTAGCAGCCTCAAGATTAGTATTGGAATTAGCTATGCCATTTGAGGAAAAATGACCCCTTTAAATTTTTTGTAAGATCTTGCAGTATTATTTCTATGGAAGTAAGAAAGTCTATTGAATTTAGAGCTGAAAGTCTAAAACAATTTGGTCTAATACTTGGCTCACCACTAGGTCTTCATTTCATACTGTTCACTCAAAAGAAAATCAAGTTTTCAGATTTTATATTCACAATCGAAGGCTTCATTAGCTTAGCTCTTGGGATTCTAGGCTTCATGATTATCAACAGATCTTTACAAATCATTCACGAGGAGGAACAATATAGAAATGGGAATTGAGAAAATTATTATAGAAGTAATTTCTGGGCTTATCGTTATCTCAATAATTCTGGCATTTCCCTTATCCATAATGTACGATCACTACAAATGGAAAAAAAATAACGGCAGGTTAAATCCTAATAAATCTTTCCTGGAAAACTTTTGGGGTAGCAACCTCTAATCAAATTCTAACTTTAATTCCAAGCTTCCTAAAACGTCTTCTAATTTTCTGCTTCTCTTTCCTTGCAAAATTATTCTTTCTAAGCTTAATTAATGCTAGACTCTCAGGAATCTGAAGAGCGTCGAGATTAGTAAGTGAATTACGAGTCAAATCCAAGATCTTCAAAGAATCAGGTAAGTTCAAATCCTCAAGTGGATCTGGGAAAATAAAAACAGTATTCTCTTGTTTAGAATTAGCTATGCCATTACGCGCAAGGCTAAGTTCTTCAAGCCCCTCAGGCAAAATCAAATCACTAAAATTTAGACCATCTATGTTATTTCTCTCTAAACTAAGTTCTTTCAGACCAGCTGGAAACTGAACCCCTGCAAATTCATTAAAGAAATTATTATTGAAATTAATATATTCTAGATCACTAGGTAAATTAGAGCCGTTCATGGTTTTCAGGCGAGAGCTTAATAAAATCAAAGTCTTAAGAGTAGAAGGAAACTGCACGGCGTCTATAGAATCTATCGGAGTCGAACTTATAAGTAATCTCTCCAGACCTTCATTTAAACGGTAATCATCAACATTAACAAGTTCAGCGTGACCGATCTCTAAATTTTTTAGAGATGCAGGGAAGTCCACATTGGAATAGTCTGTGATTTGGTTGTTGGTTAGCCTTAGAGTTTCTAGATTAGGGGGTATGTTTAGATTGTCTATATTGCTGATTTGATTGAAGCTTAGGCTTAAACTAGTCAAGGACTCTGGTAATACGAGAGTAGAAAGATCTTGGATTTGGTTTCCAATAAGCAAAAGAATTTCTAAACCGGAATTCAGCTTTAGCTGGGATAAATCTGAAATCTGATTATCAGCAAGGAATAATGCTTCAAGTGATTCTGGCAAAATTAATTGAGACAAATCTGAAATTTTGTTCCGACTTAGGTTTAAGATCTTTAGTCCTTCTCTGAATTTGAACTTGCTAAGATCTGAAATCTTACGTCCACTTAGATTAATATTATTGCGAGTTTTCTTCGCATTGACTGCATAGAGACTAAAAGCAGTCACTATAGTTAGTACAAAAATTAAATATCTAAATTTATTCATCTTCTCTTCTTCGTTTTCCTTCTAGATTTCTTAGCTTTAGACTTCCTAACTACTGGCTTAGAAATAATTCTCGTAGCAGCCTTCGGCTTCGCAACAGTAACAGAGGGCTTAGGCGGAGCTCGCTTAGCGATATAATTATCATAGCTTTTTCTAGCTTGCTTGAAAGCCTTATCTTCTGACTTCTTGGCTTTTTGGGCTTGTTTTAAATCCTTTTCTTCACGAGCAACCAACTCTTTTAAGTCAATCTTTTCCTTCTTACTAAGCCCCTTCTCCTTCAACGCCTGCTTCGCCGAACTCAAATCATCCTTAGCTTCACTCAAATCTGCTCTAGCCGTCTCTAAATCAAGCAAAGCTTGATATTGTCCTTTATCCAAATCCTTCGCCGTTTCATCTACATAGGACCTCTCTGAGATATACTTCTCCGCCGCCTTCTCCTTATCTAAAACCGTCAGAGTCTCCCCACTATAACTAATCCCTTCTTCTTTGAAGTCTTGGTAAAGATCCTTGTGCCAGTTCTTATTCCTTTCATTAATATTTAGCTGCTGACTTGCAGCAAGGTCAGACTGTATATTCAGAAAAGCCTGATTCGCTTCTGTTGGATCTAAACCCGAGAAAAGCTCAGCACTAGAGAAGCTCTGGAAAATCTTCGAGCCATCTAAGTCAGTAGTACCTTTAGCCGTATTGAAACTCTGCAAATCTATATTCTTCAGCTTCTTATTAGAAGCAAGTGAATCTTTATGAAACTTAGTAATCAGGGCACCAGAAGAATCATAGACCTTGAAATACTGAAAATCACTATTCTTCTCGACTCTATTCTTAGCAGTACTCGACTTAGTGGCGACCACCACTGCTCCCTCTGGAATCTCAATACCATTAATCTTGAAACCATCATCCACATTACCATAACGCTTATGCTGACGTGGCAATAGATCTAAAACTAAAGCTGCATCATCATTAGAATCTGCTCCAATAGTATCAAAGGACTCACTATTGAAATTCGCCTCACTAGAATTTAGTATAGAACTATCTCCTAGCTTACCTATAGACATAACTATATTGCCATTGTCATCAAGATGAAAAGATGAAAGCCCGTCACTCTTTGCACTAGCAACTCGAAGTGGGTTCTTTTCAGAGATTCCTTCAAGTGGATTAGAGAAAATACCTTGCTGTGAATTAGGTAAGCTTTTGATCCCGAAACCAATCTCTGCTTCATCCTCAGTTTTCGGTAAAGCAGGAATAGATGGAGAACTCGGTAAAGGCGACTCTCTTGTGATAGGGCTAGTAGTACTAGGAATTACAGGAATAGTCGGGGGATCAGAAGCTGGAGGCGGCACCTCTAGTCTAGGCTTCAGCGAAGTTTTACTTAAATCTAACTGTGCAGTAACTATGAATTCTAGGTTGTGCTCATCACTATCATTACTAAGCTTTTGAGCAGCTATCTTTTCATCAGAAAAATTGTGTGAATCATTGGCAGCTCTCTGCTGATCATTATCCAAAGTAAACTTCATCTTCGGAATATCTACCCTAAGAGCTATAGTATTTGGAAAATCCTCAAGCTTTAGCCCTTCATCACTGATCTCCAGATCAAAATCCTCAGGTTTCTCTCTGATACTAGATCTCAACTCAGTATCTTCTACCAGAATCTCTAAAAGCTCCTCACTTACAAGTAAATTCTCATCTTCAACAAAATCCGCCTCAAAGTCAAGATCAGCAAAAGCAAGTCTAGGACTAGAAGGACTAAGCTTAGTATTATCAATTAAACTGGACTTATAAGAATTAGTAGTAGACGATAACTTAGCTTCAAGAAAATCACTATGATAAAGTTCATAATCGTAGTTATAAAGACTGGAGTTATTATTAATTTCATTATTCAGCGACCTAATAAAATCTGAATTATAAACTCCATAATTAATAACTTGCTGCAAAGCACTTGCTGAACTACCATGAAGCTTCCCTCGAAACTCTAACCATGCTCCAGATAGAATCTCAAGCTTGTTAGAAGCCTCTAAGTCATCAGCTGCAATATAAATTTTAATAGAATTAATAAACTCAGAAGAACTATCTCTTAGGAAATTAGCTCCAGCTCGAGAACTAGTTAAATAATCCCCAGCAGCTAAACTTTTCAAATAAATTCGCTTCGAAGCCTGAAACAAATCTAAAGACATCGATGAAATTCCAATCATCAATGTGAGAATTATTACTGCTAGGGCTTGCCATATCATTTCTGAGCTTCCAATGAATATGCTTTACAAATTCTAACTAGTCTTACCATATTTTTCCTAAATTTTATTTTTTATCTTGATCTATTTTCCTGAAGCTCTTAACTTGAAACTATATGAGAAGTAAGAGTATAGGCACTGAAATATTTTCAGCGCCTGTTAATCGTGTGCTTGAAGTATAAATGTAGGGAAGCTCAAGAACACCTCAAGCACAAGAAAAAATATATCAAGGAAGTATAGGAAAATTTAAGGGGTCATTTTTCCGCAAAATTCTAAAAAAGAATTTTCAGGCTTCACCTTAGTAAAGAATTAACAGCCTGAGAAATAGGAGGCATATAAGTATACTTACCTCTAAATGTCCAAATAATCGCATAGAGAGTAATTACTGGCACCATGAAAGAGTAAACTTTGAGCACAAAACCTTGCAAAGCTTGAATTAGAACAATGGTGTTACCAAAAACTACCATCAGATCAAGTAAATTGCTCAAGAAATCAGTCAAAAGACGAAACAGGCTCGGTAAAAAGAAAATCAGCATATTAAAGAGTATCGCCTGATAACAGTGATAACGAATAAATTCTTTAATATAAACCTTTCTAAGATTGGAAACGATCAGCCAAATTAGTGGAAACCATGCAAAAAGAGGTATGAATGCACCTAGATAACAGGCAGAACACAATAATTTGTCTTTAAAGTTAATGTTATACATCTACAGTTCCCTTGCTTATATTCCCAGCTAACTGAAATTTTTCAAGCAGCTCAGAATAGGAGGATAGCTCCTCTTCTAACTCTAAAGCAAAATCCTTAATTTTGAAAGTACCATGACTACGTTCATCCTCTAAATAGAACAAAGCATAATCAGCAGATCTCTTCAAAGATTTATTAATCTGCTTCCCAACTTTTACAGAGTCAAAATCAAATTCCACTACAAAATCTTTCCCCAAATCACTCCTAAGCTTCTGACTAAGCTTCAAAGCCTCAAGAGCAGAATCCGAAATAATATAGATATGGTTTTTCTCACTGGAAGTTTCTTCCTCTGCTAGCCTCTGCTTCAGAAGATAAGCAAGTCTTTCTATACCAAGCGCCCAACCAACAGCAGGAGTAGGGTTTGCGCCAAGCTGCTCTGCAAGCTTATCATAACGACCACCAGCAAGCACTGTACTCTGTTGTCCTAGACCTTTATCCTCGGTTTTGAATTCAAAAACACAGTGACTATAATAGTCTAAACCACGCACTAGGCTAGGATCTTCAACATAGTCAATATCCATAGCCGTCAAAGCCTCTTTCACTTCATTCCAAACTTGAAGCGATTCTTCATCGAGTGAATCTTTCAAAAGTGGAGCTTGTTTATATAACTCTTGGTCTTCAGGAACTTTACAATCAAGTACTCTAAGCGGATTCTGCTCCATACGCCTCTGACAATCTTCACAAACTTCATCTTTATGAGCCTCTAAGAATTTAAGCAAAGTCTCACGGTAAGCCTGCCTAGAAGCTTCATTGCCAAGAGAGTTGATATATAGTTTCAAATCATTCAAGCCTAATTTCTTTAGAAAACTGTAAGCAAGCTGAATTACCTCCAGGTCAATATAAGGACCCTCTAAACCAAAAGCCTCAATACCAATCTGATGAAACTGCCTGAACCTACCAGTCTGCGGGCGTTCATAGCGAAACATAGGACCTCGATACCATAACCTCTGCGGCTTAGCCGATCTATCCAAAGCATTTTCGATATAAGCTCTCACCACTCCAGCTGTACCTTCTGGACGCAAAGTCATAGACCTGTCACTTCTATCATTGAAGGTGTACATTTCTTTATTAACGATGTCGCTTGACTCACCAACAGCGCGCGAAAAAAGCTTAGTTTGCTCGAAGATTGGAGTTCTAATCTCATCAAAAGCAGCTTGATTAAAGTGTTCCTGAGCAGTTAGCTCGATAAACTGCCATAACTTAGCATCATCAGCAAGTATGTCTTGAGTTCCTCTAGCTGCTTTGATTTTTTCCATATTGGGATATTTTAGCAAAGAGAAAAGCTATCTCTCAAGCGAAGTATAAGCCTGAAGAGTAAAAGCTACACTAAGAATCGGTGATTTTTTCTGCTTCATAGTCTGACCACGCTTACGTTTTACTGCAAAACGAGGATCCTCACCAATCTCAGTCTTCTCACCATCACGGCTAATCACCAAATCACTCACTTCAACAGCACGGTAATATTTGTTAAGTTCCGCAAAGAACTTCAAGTAATCCTCGAATTTACCTTTCGAATCAATATTAATAGTAGTTTTTAGCACCTTAGGATCGAAAAAATTAGCGTTGAGTAATTGTTTACGATTCTTGGAGTAACGGTTTTTGAGTCTTCTATCTATCTCTAGACCCTGAAAATTCACTGGCACAGCTGCTTTCGGGAGAAAGTTCAATAAATCAATATTATTTTCCTTAGCTAAGCCCTCAAGATCTCGAATCAAGAAACCACGATTTTCGCTTTTAGGGATTTGTTCATTTAATTTTGTAATTTCTCCTTCAAGCTTAGCTATCATCTCGTGATATTCTTTGATTTCTTTTTTGTTTGCTTGAGGATTACCGAGTAAAGCTCTAAACTGCTTAATCTCACGGCTTTGACTAATATAGGTCTCCAGACTAGGTTTAGTCCATAAAAAGAATACTAAAGCAGCTAGTGCAAAAAGAAATATTGCTCTCTGGAATCGACGGTTGTTTAGCACACCCACATTATACTAGAATATAACGATGCCAGAAAAGTCACATAATCACCCTCACTTTCGGGATCGATTTAAACCAATCAGAGATAATAGAGGCGACAAATATTATTTATACACAGGCAAAGATAAAAACATTACAGTAGAGTTCATTAAAAATAGTTCTAATAGAGATAATCAAGATACACTTAAGCTAAACCAAAAACCAGAAAATATTGATCCAAATAATCAAACAACAGACATTAATAAAATTTACCAAGAATTAAAAACTCTATGGAATGAGGAGCCTTTGAACTTAGTAACTAGGCTTGAGACTTACTTAGGACCTAATACAAGGATAGATCCTAGATTAGCAGTTGATGTAATAGCAAAAGACAGTAACTTCACTAAGGGAGTTGGATTAGGAGCAACAGAAACACAACACAGCTCAAGTGATTTAATTACATTATTTGAAAAGAATATAAGGAAAGCAAGTGACCCATTTGAAAACTTGACAACAGGGAATCTGATGACAACTTGGTCAGGAGCTCAAATAGCCTCAAATATAATCCCTCGACTCGAATACCGTGATTCAAAAGAAATTGTAAGAGATTTTTTAATTCTTGTAGACTCTGGATATAACGAAGCTGCAACTCAACTAATAAACAAAGCTTTTGAGCAAATAACGCCTCCAATAGCCACAGAGAAGTTTTCTGACCTTGGAAAGTTTTTCAATGACATGATGGACTTATACGCTTTTGGCTTAGAGAAAGGTCTAATCAAAGAAGAAGATATTAAAGTTCCACAAGAATTTCCAGTGTTTAAAATCTACCGCGATTTAATTGTCTATGACAACGAAGGTAGAACGAATAATGCCATTAATGAGTGGGGCAAAATGATAAATGATGAAAAAGTACCTATTTTCATGGTAAACCTCTTATTCAAAAGAGATCTACTTAAGTTCATCCATAATGAAACAGCAAATGATAACAACTTAGCCGACTTTATAGATGCATTAGAGAGTAGAATTGAAATGCCCCTCAATGATAAAGAACTCGTTCGGGACTTGAAAGATCTTTTTCACATAATGTTTAAAGCAGGAGAGGCTCGCTTAATTGATCAAGAAACAATCAATTTAATCAAAAACAGATACTCCCTAGAAAATAGTGAAGCACTTACCGCAAGCTTCAATCAAATCCTGCATGAATATAGTAATTTCTCTGATCATCCATTTCCTAAATTCATAGAAAGTTTAATTGATGACAAAGGAAAGGATTAAACTTAATATCATATCTTATGCCTAATAACTGGATACTTCAAATTAGTCTTAAAAAAATTAGCTCTGATGGCTTCAGAGATCTTCATAAGGGACGAATCTTAAATACTGAAAGAAAAATCAGGAAATTAAGCAATGGGAAAAACCTCAATAATGGCTTTCTACTAAAAGACCTTGCAGCACCTCAAGTAAAAGATGAACTTGGATTAGAAAAAAACAAAACTAGATTTAGAGTAAAAAAAGCAAATAGATTGAATCAAGATTTAGAAAGTTTTCTTTCAAAAGAAAGCAACAATGATATTAAGCCACGTGATGAAAATCAACCTAAACTGAATGAAATTTATCCTTAGATCGAACTCTCAAAGTTCTTTAAGGAATCTAAGTTCCTTCAATCGCTGAGAACAGATAAGCCAAAAAATCTGTACGAACTTATGACAATCTTTAACGACAAAACCAAGAAAAAAAGAGTTTTGACTATAGCTGACTTATCCAATCAAAAAATATCAGAACTTGATAAGGACTTTTTCAAATTCCGGGACTCAACGGAAATAAAAACAAAAATAAATAGTATTGATTATAGAAACGATATATTTAGTTTTGCAATAGACTTTTATGGATTAGTAGAGAGTGATTTCAAAGATGCTGCAACTGCTCTTTTCTCACAGACTCTAGCAAATTATTCTAATGGTTTTGATAGTTTTGAAGCATTTACGGCACTAGAAGATTTACTTGACTTATACCAAGTCTCACTCCACCAAGGAATTATTAATGAAAATGATATTCAAATCCCAAAGTCACTACCAATGTTAGAAGTGGCAAAAGAAATCATAAGCAATAATCCAGATAAAGCTATAAATAAATGGATAATAATGAATAATAATTTCCAAATACAACCATACCAAATCAAATTCCTATTTGATTTTTTCCCAATCAATCATAATAATGCAAGTGAAGTAGAAGCAGGTCTATATGAGCAATCAAGCAAAGATACAAACAGTCATTTTATGAATAATAATCTTCAAGAAAATTTCCGAAGTTCAATCAAAAGAAGGCTAAATACACGAATAAGTTATAGTAATAAGATTGAAGATAACAGAGATTTAGTTGACTTAATACCTATCGCTGCAAAAGCTTTTCAAGGAAGAATTTTAACAAAAGAAGATATTAATGAATTTAAAGATATTTATAGCCCTGAATTAATGAGAGAAGCTTTTGATATTTATACCGCTAATAATGATGAAGCTGAGTATGTAGTTGAGCCGATCAAAGACTTACTAGGTTTATAATTTTTTGATTTAATTCTTAATTTATATTCATAAGTGCATCAAGTAACTTGAGATAATCAACTTTTCCTAAAAAATATAAATAATCAATCTAAACATAATACAATACTATCGAGCCAAGATAACACGAGGCTTGGCGGTAATTGAGTAAAAAGACATGAGTCAGGAAATTAACTTAAGTGAATTTTTTCAAAGAAAAGAAAATATTCGTGAATCTTTGCGTCGACAAATAAACCCTCATCAAACTAAAGCTTCTCCAGATGCTCTCCTATATAAAACTAAAGATAGAGATATTGGTAGAACAGCGGCAATAATAAGTCCAGGGAAAGTCTTGAATAGTTTAAAAACAATTTCATGGAACAATATTGAATCACAATTTTTTAGAGAGCCTGATCCTATGAATACTTATATCCAAGATCCAGAACGTGCATCAAAATTAATAAAACTATTGAATCCACTAAATGATCAAATGAATTTTGATAATGAGACTCCCCCTGATGTTAACTCTGTACTTACTTATTTTGATAAGGCTTTTAAAGAGTCTCCTGTATTCCTTAATACTCCGGAAAGTGAAACTAATGAGTTAACTAGTTTCAATCTAGATTTTAACAAATCACTAATTCAAAGAAAAATTATTAATGCAACAAACTACAAAGAAAACATACAAAATTTTGCTGTAGATTTTATGAGTTTAGTAATAAATAATGAAATAGAAGCAAGTAAATTATTATTACAAAACACAGTAAATAATTCCCTCGATGAGATAGTATCTGAAAACGATATTTTAGACTTAGAGGGCATAATTGAAGTTTATGAATTTGCTGTTGATAAAAATTTAATTGAAGCAAATGAAATATCAATACCTGAGAATTTAACCACTTTCAGAGCTGTCCAGGCAATTAAAGAAGGGAAAGAAAGTGAAGCTATTACTATATTTAAAAATACATTAAGTGAAAATAAGTATGCAGAAGCAAAGTTAATACTCAATCATCTCAATATGGAAAAAGCCTCTCAGGCTACTTGGATGGAAGTTCCTGAATTAATTGATCAGCTTAAAGCAATGATGGAAGTGAATCTTAACCTTGAAGATAAACTAGATTTAGCTCTTACAGCACAGGCAAAAAATTTACTTAATGATGAAGATATTCAGAGTTTGAAAACAGAAGAAAATAGAGATGAACTCAACTTAGCTGCAATAAATCTATTTAATGAAATATCGCAGAGCAATCTAGATGAAAGTGAAACCCTTGAACAACTTAAAAAGTTTATTCAGACAAATGAAATTGATAGTTTATTTAAGCATATGCTTGAATCTGGCTATGATGATGAAGATTTTCATAATGCATTACAAGCCTTAGACAATATGGGATTAGTAGACGAAGCTAATAAAATAAGGCAAAGTATTAAAGAGTCATATGAAGCAATGGATGATGTCCTAGATCTAGATGGAGATTGGGGAAATACAAACTTAGAAGACTTAGATGATAACAACTTAGATTTACTATAAAAACTATTTCCCCAATCTAAAGCAAGACCTTAACCAAAACTTAAGCACTTAAACCTATAAAATAAGTATGGCAGAATTCATGGGAAATTCTTACTCTTTCAACACTGAAAAGCGCTTAGAAAGTTTAAATCAAAGAATCAATAATATAGAATCAATGAACGTGCATCCAAAATCCATGAAACACGCGCCCTATGATCCCAATGTAGCTAAAGCAAACCCAATAGCCAATCCATCAGCCATAGGCAACAACGTAAACCCAGCTCAAGCACAGCAGTTCCAAGCAATGATGCAAATGATGCAAGCTAAAATGCTCTCATCTGGCTTAGGCAACAATAATGACAACAATCAACAGTCTGGATTGGAGTCAATGATGCAAGGCTTTGGCATGCAAGGTATGGGAGGCGTTCCAGGTATAGGTGGAATTCCGGGCGCTATGCCGCAGATGAATGGTATGGCAGTCCCAGGTGCTATGCAACAAATGAATGGAATGACAATGCCAAACCAGCAAATGCAACCAGGAATGGGAATGCAGGGAATTGATCCCGCTCTACTGCAACAAATGTCACAAATTCAAATGATGAAGAATTACTAGAGCTATATAAGCTATTACAATCCCAACACAATGACTATCTATTCTATCTAGAATCCCACCATGGGAAGCGAGCAAAGTGCCTGAGTTTTTCACAAGAAAGTATCTTTTGATCAGACTTTCATAATAATCTCCGAGCTGAGCGAATACCGCTATAGTAATTCCAGCAAGGAATATCAGATACAAAGTCCAAGACTTAAACGATAAACCTAAGCCAGTAAAGTAATAGTAAGAGCTAGTAAAAACAAATGCCGCACTAAACAAGCCTCCAAGAGATCCTTCCAAGGTCTTTCTAGGGCTAGTATTAGGGAAAATCTTGTTCTTACCTATAAGTTTACCTACTATGTAGGCTCCCGAGTCAGAAGCTATTACTGTGAGCAAGATAGTAAGCAAAAATTCATTTCCAAAAGTATCAAATTCCAAAATATAGATAAAGAAGCTAGGGAAAACTCCTAGGTAAATCAGTGCCAAAGTATTTATTTTAAAAATTGTTTTTGGTGAGAAAAGCTCACGCTTCTTTCTAGTTTTACAGTCACGAAGAGTGAGATTCAGAATAGTAAAGAAAGCAATTATCGTGAGTATAGCTATGGATAAACTCATAATAAATATCTTTTGCCTATCATCAATCCAAGAACTTAGAAGATATGGGCATATTATCAATAATGCGAGCAGAGACTGAAGAATTGTATAATTTAACTTGGATTTTTGTTTAGTAAAATTAATAAATTCTCTTAAGCCTAAGCTCATGATCAGCATTGCAGCAGCAAGCCAAGCCCAGAAACCTAAATAGTAGATACCTAGGAGAATTAAAATTAGCAGAATTGCAATAGGGAACCTTCGATGATTCATAGCCCAAATCTAAGAAATATCATCTCACAAATCGACGAAACTAGGGTTGAAGAACTTAGACTTGCCCTAGATGAATATTTTCCGCAAGATATCGCAGAAGAGTACAAAAAACTTACCAGTAATGAACAGCACCTTCTCTTTGACTTGCTTTCATACAAGCAAGGGGCTCAGGTTTTCAGTGAACTTGAACAAAGAGAAATTATTGAATTATT
This sequence comes from Candidatus Caenarcanales bacterium, assembly GCA_022447685.1. Classification (GTDB taxonomy): domain Bacteria; phylum Cyanobacteriota; class Vampirovibrionia; order LMEP-6097; family LMEP-6097; genus DT-14. Next base: position 19,663 of record JAKVAO010000024.1, read on the forward strand.
CGATTATTTATCCGATAAAAAAATCATTAAATTCACAAATGAACTAGAACTAGATGATGCAGCAGATATTATCGGTTTACTCGACGATGAGCGTATGCTCAGAATATTAGATAAACTCCAGAGACCTTTCGAGATTAAAGAATTACTAGCTTTTGAACCAGATAGCTGCGGTGGTATCATGAACCCAGATTTTATAAGTGTCCGCGATGATCTCAAAGTCAATGCTGCATTAAGGTTTATCAGACTAAAAGCCAAAGAACGTGACTCCCAGATCGTATATATCTACGTAACCAAAAAATTTGGCGAGCTTGCAGGTGTGGTGAGCTTGAAGAACCTTTTCCTTGCAAATGACGATAGCCTAGTAAAAGACCACATGAATACTGACATTATTTCAGTAAACACCGAAGAGGATAGAGAAATTGCAGGTGAATTAATCTCCAAATACCACTTCCTTGCTATTCCAGTAACCAATCTAAGTAAGCAATTGGTTGGGGTAATAGGCATCGAAGATGTAGTTGAAATTTTGGAAGATGAAACTACTCAGGACATCTATCAATCAAGTGGTATTAATATAGAACCTGACTCTGTTTCTGCTTATACTGATATCCGTAAATATTTCACAGCCTATAAAGCAAGAACACCTTGGCTAGTCATAACCCTACTTGGGCAAATACTTTCAGCAAGTTTAATCATTAAATTTAGCAATGTAATATCTTCACTACCTGTAGCTGTCTCCTTCATGCCATTACTTTCAGGTTTATCAGGCAATATTGGAAACCAATCCACAACTATTATAGTTCGTGGAATCTCAACTGGAGAAATAGATACAGATAGAAGCTATGAGGTTGTCAGCCATGAATTATTGATCAGTCTTAGCATAGGTCTTACCTGCGCTATTATCACTTCTGTCCTATCATTTCTCATGAATGGGAATCTGCTTCTAGCTGGTTTAATAGCTTTATCTTTGATGATATCTATGTTCAGTGCGGTATTCCTAGGCGCACTCACCCCAATCTTTTTCAAAAAAATAGACATAGATCCAGCCTCAGCAAGTGGACCACTTATCACCACGATGATAGATATAATTTCTTTTATTGTTTACTTAAGCTTCGTAAATAGTTTCATCACCAAGCTTATTTGAAGTAAAATTAGTTTGAATGAGAAAAATTTCCCTAATTCTTATATTTGTATTTTTCAGCCTTAGTACTCAAGCTTTTCTATTCAAAGCATCTAGTTCTGATAGCAATGGTGCAGAAAAAGCTCAACAGCAAGAAGAAAACACACTAGAGAATATCGATTTCAATTTCAAAAGAGCTAAGCACCTCAAAAGTTTTAGAGACTTCGATATAAATGGCTACGATCCCGGTGTGCTTCGTAATATCAAGAAAAACAAACACGCTGTTACGGCTGGTAAAGGTATTTGGGTGAACCTCTGGAATTATCCCTTAGACCTGAAAGCTTTTGTAGATAGGCTAGATGAATTCGATATAGACACAGTATATTTACAGGTAAATCGTTCTACCACAGAAGTTTTCAAGCACCAAGACAAAATAGACGAAATCCTTAAAGCTTGTCATGAAGAAGATATCAAAGTCATTGGCTGGTCCTACGCCTATCTGATCGACGTTAAATCTGATGCAAATAAATTTATTAGACCTGCACTCTACGTAAGTCCTGATGGTGAAAGCTTTGATGCCTTTGCTGCTGATATAGAAGAGAACACCAAACCTGCAGCTGTAGAAGCTTATACTGACCTGATCAAATCCTCGCTTCCAGAGAAGTACCCAATGATAGCGATAGTATTTTCACCAAAGATCAAATCAGTTTATCCATGGAAGTATATAGCTAATAACTGGGACATACTAATGCCTATGGTTTACTGGCATGGACTTAAAAAACGTAATTTACAAACAGTTGCGGACTTTGTTTCAGCAAGTATCAATAACTTAAGAGAACTTACTGGTAAACAGGACTTAAATATACACATGATTACAGATGGAGAGAGAACTACTCCCCACGAAGTTGCAGTTAGCTTAGAAGTTGCAAGAAAACTAAAAGTAAACTCTGGAGTAAGTGTTTACCCTGAACATCTTGTCTCTGATACAATCCTAGAAGTTCTCAAAGATTTTAAAGTTTAGGAGACTCTGGATTAATAATCTCTAAATACTGCTCACAGATTTTCTCAATCCCATAGAAAAGAGCGTTGCTGATTAAAGAATGTCCAATATGATATTGCTTGATATCCCTAACTTTCATGAGCATATGTAAATTCTTAGTAGTTAAACCATGACCCAGATTTACTTTGAGTCCTATACCCCGAGCATAAATAACAGCTTGATTGATTTTATCCACTTCATTTTTAAGTAAGTTAAAGTAAGCCTCTCTTTGATTCTTATCACTCTGATACTGATAAGCCTCGAAAAGGTTTGCATAGGCTCCTGTATGTATCTCAACGAAATCAGCTGAACAGTTCTTAGCTGCTTCGATTTGGTTTAAAACTGGATCAACAAAAAATGAAACCTGGATTCCATCATTCTTTATAGGCTTAATAAACTCAGCTAGCTTCTCAGATTGAGAAATCACATCTAAGCCACCTTCAGTAGTAACTTCTTCTCTTTTCTCAGGAACTAAAGTTGCCATATTAGCATGAGTTTTCAGAAGAATAGCTCTAATCTCCTCAGAGGCTGCCATTTCAAAAGTAAAGCCTAGATGTGAATTACCGACATAGTAACTAATATCCTTAATATCATAGTCCTGTATGTGCCTTCTATCCTCCCGCAAATGAGTGGTAATACCAGAGACCTGAGTCCTCTCAAGTAATTTGACTATCTCAAATGGATTTGGCTCATTGGTTTTACGTGCTTCTCTTAAAGTAGCAACGTGATCGACATTTACATACAATTCAGGCATAGCTCTATCTCTAATTGTATACCCAGAAAAGAGTTTTGCGCTCTATTTGGAAAGCCCGAACTAAAATTAATCTGAATTTACTCTTGGCATCTCAGCCACTAATTTCTTCATAGATTTATCGTAATCAATACTTATAAAATCACAGATTTGACTCATGGTCTTATCAGGTTCACTCAGCAAGTCTTCAAAATTAATTTTTATATATTTCTCTTGCTCAATTTGGCTTAAAGAGATATTTATAGCTTCGTGAGTTTTCTGATATTGAAATTTACAAATATCTTCTAGCTTATAGCCTGACCAAAATTCTTCAAAGCCATTAGGCATAGCAAATTTCCAAACACTACCTTCATAGCCTTCTATATTTGGTTCAGAGCCTATCTTTTCGTTTAAATACTTCCTATATTTAAATTGGAAACGCTTTGGTGCATTCCAAGCTTGAACTAGAGATTCAATATTAGCTTCAGCTTCGCGCTGTAAGTAAATAAACTTCGCATCTGGATAAAGCTTTTCTAGAAATGAAATTCTAAAAGCATTAGGCGGAGTCTTGTCTATGAAACGATAAGAATTTTGTCTACACAATTGAAGCTTGATAAATTTATAGGCAAAATTAAAAATATTGATTAGATCAAAAAGCCATTTTAGTTTTTCTCTTAAAAACTTTACTCTTCCTAAAAAGCCCAATAAATAGTTGTCGTAACTACTGAAATGATAATGCTTATCAAAATAGTCTCTATCTTCATTCTTAATATCATCAGCCTGCAAATATAGGGTATCAGCAGTTTCACGAGGGTCACTATGCCAGGGCTGCCACATAAAATTAGACTCACGGTATAAAGACCAGAGTTGAGAACTCTCACTTAGTAAGCGAAACAGTAAGCTAGTACCGCCACGAAACGAACCAATTATGAATACTGGGGACTGAGTTTTCAATAAATAAAAAATTATAACTATAAAACAAAAATATATTAAACCTTAAATCTAAATATTTTTCAAAATTCTTACATAAAGACTAGTTTTCAGCCACAAGAGTTGATACTATTTTGACCAATTATCTCAAGATAAGAGCAAGTTATATTCAAAAGAGAAATTTATAATGGAATTAAATCTAGGACCAAAATTAGGAACTCTAAAAGTTGAGGGAGGGAAACCTCTTAGTCCAAAAGAAGCTCAAAGTATGGCTGATAAGATGGTTGAACGCAATCAAACAATGCTAAAGAACCAACAAAAAGCTCCAGCGCCTGTATTGTTTAATATAGGTAATAGAAGTCAAGCTCAAGGCTTAGCTCAAAAAGAACAATATTCCCAGGGTGATGATATTACTGGTTCTTCTAAAACAGAGCTTAAATTACCTGATAATGACAATTTGTTAAGTAAAAACGCTTCTGAAACTATTTTCAAGGATAATACAATTCCAGAACTTGAGTATCCAACATCACCAGCCCAAGACAACATACTGGATGATGCAGAATTTGCGAATAACATATTTGGTCAAAACCCAGATAACGTAAGTAACCCATTAGGTGGTGGTATATTCTAGATTAATATAGAAAAGAAAACAATTAAACCCTATGCAAACTAAGTTCAATTGGATTGTATAGGGTATCTCTTTCTCTAGGAATCAAACGAGCACCTTCAACTATATTAATCAACTGTTCTTCAGCCATAGAACGCTTTTTAGAACCAGCTGCAAAAGTTATTCTCTCAGCTTTCACTGTACCATCTAGATCATTAGCTCCCATATTCAAAGCGACCTGAGCTGTCTTAGGACCTAACTGAATCCAGTAAGCCTTGATGTGATCAAAGTTATCCAACATCAAACGAGAAACAATTATATTTTTGATCTGATCCTGCCCAGTAAGTGGTTTAACACCACGTTCAAGTAAATCGTTACCTTCGTAGTGACAACTGAGTGGAATGAAAGTCTGGAAAGAACCTTCATTAGGATTATTAGCAGCTAAACTCTTATCCTGAGCCTTTCTCAAAATATCTAAATGATCAACACGCTCCTCAGGCTCTTCACCGATACCTGCAAGCATAGTTGCATTAGTTTTCAAACCCTTACTATGAGCAATATGATGAATCTCAGCCCACTTGTCAGCTGGGATCTTATCAGGACACATCTCATCACGCACGGCTCTTGAGAAAATCTCAGCGCCACCACCAGGCATACTATCAAGTCCAGCTTCAATGAGCCTATCGAAAATATCTTCATAGCTCATATCTTTTTCAAATTTCTTGAAGAAATCTATTTCCACTGCTGTAAAGGCTTTGACATGAATTCCTGGGACTTCTTTTTTGATTGCACGAATAAGGTCAGAATAATAATCAATTAAACACTTAGGATTCAAGCCACCAACTATATGAACCTCAGTAGCACCTTCTTCACGAGCTGTTTTTACTTTCTCAACAGCGTCTTCATTCGACATAGTGTAAGCATCAGGATCTTTTGGTTTCTTAGCAAAAGCACAGAAATCACAGGAAGCGATACAGATATTGGTAGGGTTGAGATGAAGGTTTGTGTTCCACCACACTGTTTTAGTGTTTTCTAAAGCAGTTGTATTCTCGAAGCCTTTTCTTAAAGCAACTTCATAAGCTTTTCTTTGACGGACAAAGTTTGCCATCTGTCCAGTTACAGGTAAATCATTGGAACGAATGATTCTGATACCATCGTCCATAGAGATTCTTTCATTATTCAGAATCTTTTCAGCGATATCTTGAAATTCATGTCCGGATTCTTGAGCTAATTGCTCAACAAAAAACTTGGCACTAGAATTAAAGTCATTAGAGAAACTCATAGCTCGTCCTTATAATAATAGCGAATATATTAAAATTATTCCTTAAAGAGCGAACTCTTCAACGATAATATCTTTAAGTTTGTCCTTAACAGAAGATTTCGCGGATTTAGAGAGGTTACTTTGTATCATAACCCTTAAATCATAGTTATTTTTGAAGCATTTCGGCGAAAACTCGACTACAGATGCCATAGTATTTGGCTCAACTGCACTATTAAGCTCAACAAGACCTAAAGCTTGATTATGGTAAAGCTTATCTACATAACCGAGAATATGTCCAGTCATCTTAACTTCTTTACGGCTTAGAGGTTTGCAGACTATATCGTAATCTTCATTAACTAAATTCACAGACTTAATAGGTGAAAGATTCTGGTTACCATGAGTACCATATTCAGAGAGTGAGTAACGATTAGGCGCAACAAATACTGAGACCTTATCCGAATTATCCCAATCAGCTTGTTTAGTAAGCTCATATTTTTCAGCACCAAAAAGCATTTTCTTTCTTTTCAGATCTTTAGCACTTAATTTTTTAAGGTCTTTTTGCACCTTAGCGTTAACCTGCTTAATCGCCTCTTCACGATATTTAGGCGTGATGTAGTAAACCAGGTAGCTTTGCGCTCTACTAATCCTAAGATTATCAGCGATATCAGTCCTTAAATCCCTTCTCAGCTTATACTTAGCGATTACAGGGAGCATAGCCACAGAAACTAAGGCTAAAATTACTAAAATATTTTTACTTTTCATATTCAATACCAAAATCTTTTGCAATTACTTTCTTCAAACTACTGTTAATCTCTTCATCAGGAGCCTGAGCGTTAAAATTCTTAATCAAAACAGATGCTTCTTTACCCATTAAACAATTGGGATCAAACTCAAATGCCATAGCAGGAAGACTGAAGTCAACTAGTGTTGGAGAAATAGCGTTAAAGCCAGCAAATCTAACGTTACCGTATAAGTTCATAACGTATTCATGAGCTGAAATACCTAGATTCTTAGAAGACTTAGGCTCACAAACTAAGTTAAAGTCATCATCAACAATGATTGCAGCCTCAATAGGCTTAGGGTTGGAAAATTCTTTGGTACCAAAACCAATAGTTTTCTCAACAATTTTTCTAAGTGGTAAAGCGACAAGCACAATGTTTTCAGACTTATCCCAATCAGCTAAATCAATAGCAGTATACTTGTGCTCTTCAAGCTCTCTTGCAAGTTTTTTAGGTTTATTTTTAAACTTCTTTCTCTGTTCTGCGCTTCGCTTTTCAGCCATATAGTTGTAGTATTCAAGACTATTACGTCTATGTTCAGGCGTGATAAAAACAACTGAATAGGTACTTAACTGTGAAACTCTAAACATAGCTCCCTTGGAAGCCTCTAGCAAAGCCGTGTACTTTCTATATTTAGGCTTTTCTGGTTTTGCACTTGCAGATAAAGTCACAAGAGAAAACAAAAGCACTAAAGAAAAAATATAGTTTTTCATTCTGCACAAATTTTAACATCATAAAGCAGAGCTAATTTTTAAGCTTTTCTGATCGTTTTGATTTACAAGCCCAAAACTCGATTCAATAATACGATCATCCACGGACGTAAAGAACAATAAAAACGCACAAGCTTAAAAAAATATAAACAAGAAAAATCAAATCAGGGACTTGATCCTCTTGATATTTCATCTAAATTAAGGCCAAAAACCAACCTAAGTTAATACAAATTATAGCAAAAAAATTAATACTTAAGAGAAGTTGAAAATAAACTTAAGAAAAGTTTATAATTAAAATATGCAAAGGAGCATTAAATCCAAAGAAGAGTATAAGGATTTTTCTGCAAAACAAATGAAAGGTAAGTTGGACTTGTTGTTAACATCTGTAGATTCTGCTGCGAAAGGGTTTATTGATTTCTTTAAATTTATTGATTGGGTAATGCTTTCAATGTTCAGATCAGTGCGTAATTTCATTAATGCCTTCAGAAAATTTTCACCAATTGCTTCTATCAAGAAATCTCTTTACTTGCTAAATAAGTTTATAACTAATACTTTTCCAGCTGAAAAAGCTTTATTGAACTTCTCGATACTTTTTGTTTTAGCAATAGCTAGTAATCCTTGGTTGAGTTCTTCGTTATTTGATCAACATTTCTATGCTTTCAGCTTCAAACTATTTAGTGACATAATTTTTGCTGTTGCAAGTTTAGGAGCTACTGTTAATTTCTATAGCTTTGTGAATAGGGAGTTTAGACGTTTTAAAGCTAAGCAACTGAAAGAATATCACCAGAGATTACTTGAAAGAGAGAAGGCTTGTAGAAGAAAACCTGTCAAAAACCTTCATAGCCTCAATAGGTAAGCTAAAATTTTATTTGTGAAAGCACTTGAATATAAGCAGTCGAAAAAAGACTCTGCTTTTTTGCAGATTGCGAATAGGGAAATTGAAACTCATTCTGAAAATGAATGCCTGATTAAAGTAAGGGGCTGCGGTGTCTGTGGTTCTGATCTTCTCAAACTTGAAAGATCTTTAGTGAAAGAAGGAACTGTACTCGGTCACGAAATGGTCGGCGAGATTTATAAAATTTCAGATCAGCTTAGTGAGAAATATAATTTAAAAATCGGCGATAGAATCATTTCTTCTCACCATGTACCTTGTGGTATATGCGATTATTGCCTGAATAAACAAGAAAGTCTCTGCAAGCAATTCAAAAGCACAAATTTCAATCCAGGAGCCTTCTGCGAGTATACAATACTTAGTGAAGATCATCTCAAATATACAGTAAGAAAGATATCTGAACATGTCTCTGATCTTGAAGCAAGTTTCACAGAGCCTATAGCTTGTTGTATAAAAGCAATTAAAAAATCTAAATTACTTGAATACCGTGGCAAAAAACAAGTAACAATATTCGGCTTGGGTTCTATAGGTCAAATCATAGGTAGATTGATAAATCACTATCGCCAAAAACTAAATTTAGATATTAATATAGATGGAATCGATTTAATTGAAGCGAAGCGTGAGCAGGCTCTAGAACATGGTTTTGATCAGTGTTTAGACAAGATAGAAGATTCAGGAGAATCAAGTAATTTTATTTTTCTAGCTGCTGGAGCAGCTCCTTGCGTAGATAGTGCAATCAATAATATTAGCAATGGTGGAACTATAGTCGTATTCTCAAGTCTAGCAGAAGAATTCAAGGGCTTTAATAATAATGCTATATATTATAAAGAGCTTAATATAATGGGTAGCTATTCACCCAATTTAGAAGATTTATACGAGGCTCATGAGCTAATAGAGAAACAAGAAATAACCTGCGGGGATCTAATCTCACACAAATCTAATTTAAGTAATCTTGGTGAAACTATTCTGAAAGCCAGGTCAGAGAATGGAATTAAAGTTTATTTAGATTTAACGTAATCTTGGTAAGCTTGGTAGTTACGAGTAATTTCTTCCATACTATCTCCACCAAACTTATTCAAAAACTCTTTTGCAATAGCAAATGCAAGCATTGCTTCAAGAACCACCCCAGCAGCGGGAACTACACATACATCAGATCTCTCAAAGTGAGATTGTGAGTTTTCTTTAGTGGCAAGATCAACAGATTCAAGCGTAGAAACTAAAGTTGGTATAGGTTTTACACCAACTTTACAAATAATTGGTTCACCATTGCTCATACCACCTTCGATACCACCAAGGTTATTAGTTTTTCTAGAGTAACGTAATTCTTGCTCTGCTTTCTCTTTATCACTAAAAATTTGATCTTGAACTATAGACCCTAAATGCATTCCAGCACCTTGTCCAATACCAAACTCTACAGATTTAACTGTATGAACACTCATCAAAGCCTGAGCTATAATACCATCAAGTCTTCTATCCCACTGAACATGACTTCCAAGTCCAACTGGAACTCCTTTAGCAAAAACTTCGACAATACCACCTACAGTATCACCGTTTTTGCGGACACGGTTAATATACTCTTTCATCTGCTCTTCAGTATCAGTACTGTCACAGATTCTAAGCTCAGACGCTTCGACTTTCGCTTTGAAGTCTTCATAACTAAGTTCCTCTCTGAGTTTAGCTGCTTCATCACTAAGAGATACTTCACCTACTCTAAGTACATGAGAGAAAACTTCAATTCCAAACAGTGATAAGAATTTTTTGCAAACCGCTCCAGCAACTACTCTAGAGGTAGTTTCTCTAGCAGAAGATCGCTCCAAAATATCTCTTACATCAGGAGCATTATATTTAATCGCTCCTGCAAGATCAGCGTGTCCAGGTCTTACTTTAGAAATAAATTTGGCGTCTAGTTGTTCTTTTACTTCGGGTAAAGATTCATCAACAGGTTCTGGGCTCATAGCGTATAACCACTTCTGATGATCTTTATTGATAATTTTGATACTTACAGGTGCACCACCAAAAGCTCTACCGTGTCTAACACCACCTGTGAAAATCGCTTTATCTTTCTCGATCTTCATACGACCACCACGACCATAACCGCCTTGTCGTCTCTTCAGATCAATATTGATATCTTCAGCGAGTAAAGGCATATTCGCTGGAATACCGTCCAAGATTATATTTAATTCTGGTCCATGGGACTCTCCTGAACTGAGAAATTTAAGTGGCATTAGCTTTTAACCCAACGTAGAATTTGAATCCAACTACTGAGCATTTTGGCTCTCTTATCAAGAGAATCTCTAAGATTTAACCTTTCAAGATGACTAAGTTTGGATTTTTTAAGTTTGTTTTTTAGATAGTTGACTTTCTTAGTATCGCTAGCGATTTGTCTTTGTATATATCTAAAACTAAAAGCTTTTCTTTTTACTTTACGAGAGCTAATACTGTCTCTAACAATATCTTCTTCCTCGATATCCTCAAGATCTTCAAGATCCTCACCGAAATCTTCAGCCTCTTCATCAAGAGCAAGAGCCTCTGCAACAGGATCATCCTGCTCAATCTGCATCTTAGCTTCTTGTTCTTCACTCTCTATAAAGCTTTTAATATATTCTGGTTCAGATTCTTCTTTTGAGTTAGGTTCATCTGAATCTTGCTCAGCTTTAGCATCTTCTTTAGCTTTAGATGATTTTCTGTCTGAGTTTCTTTTTCTTGAGTTTCCAGATCTAGAGTTAGATTTATTAGAAAATTCTGCATCAAAAGTCTCTTCTTTATTTTCAGTTTTCACTTCTGAAGATTGTTTATCTTCTGTAATTTTATCTTCTTGAGCTTCTTTAGTATCAGCAGCCTTAGCTTGACTAGCATCTGCTGACTTATTTTTAACAGCTTGAGGAGCTTGCTCTTTAGCTTCAGCAGCTTCTTGTTTAACTTGTTCAGCATCAGCTTCACTTACAGTTTCAGTAACTTCAGCACTATCCTCAGAAATTTCCTTAGAACTACCTAATTCACCAACAACTTTCTTTTGTTCGCGTTTTTTCTGTTCATCAAACATTTGCTTGATGTCTTTATTACGTTTACCTTCTGCTTTCAGAGCAACAATCTTCTTAACCAAATTTACAGATACATCGTCAAGATGCATGTTTCTTTTGATTTTTTGGTTAGGAATCTCAAAGAACTTAATTAGCTTCTTTAAAAGCAGATCAGTTACTTCTAACTGTACTGCGAGTTCTTTAACTGTAATTAGGTTAGCTTCAGACAATATACTCTATATTATGCAACGTTTTTGATTCTTTTGTGACCTCTTCCTTTCTTAAGTTCACCACTAGTGATTCCAGACTTAAGATTAGGGAAGGTTTTCAAGACTTTAGTAGATACTTTAATTTTTTGTTTTACGCCATCAATTATCGCAGTAACAGTCTGCAAATTAGGCTCAAATCTTCTTTTAGCAGTAGGGTTAAAGTGAGATCTTAGGAATGAATATTTCCAACCTTTGCCAGCTTTCTTGCCAGTGATCGCACATTTTTTTCCAGAACTTTTGAAACTTTTAGCCATGATAATTACTTCTTTTAATTTTACTTTAAATACAGATTAAGAACTTCTCTTAAATTAGTTAGACCTTTCTCTTCTGTTATCTCTATAATCTCTGCTATCTCTGTCTTTGAATTCTTTCTTAGGACCAGAGTAAGGAAGAGAACCAACGAAAGGCATTAAACCAACGGCCCTTGATCTTTTGATCGCTCTTTTGATCTTTCTAACAACTTTAGCTTTAAAACCAGTTTGTTTAAAACTGAGTATCTTACCCGTGTTGTCGATGAAGTTTCTGAGTATGTCAACGTTCTTATAATCAATCTCGTTTGGCTCAAGATTTAGTAATTTGACAGTTTTCTTAGATGGTTTTTTAGTATAGGCCATGAGAGGAACTATTATATCATTAAAAACTCAAAATCCACCATGAAGATTTATTTTGAATTTATATTTCAAACATAGCCATGATTAATTCTAAATAATATAAAGATTAGTTTTCTCTAAAAATCGAAAATTTAGATGAGATTTAATTAATTTGTATAATTAGAATTAATCAAGTTATCTTTGATTTGGATATGTTGCGAACTGCACACACTTATCGCCAAGAAGCTCAATTAACTGGGCATACTGGCAGCAATTTATCGCGAAAGCCTCAAGGATATGAACAAGGACCTGTAGAAATTAAAGAACAATATATGCGCCACGGTGGAGAGTGGGGACTCTCTAGATTAAGGGGCAGCAGTCATAAATATAGATGGGAACAACTAAAAGCCGAGTGAGAGAGAAAGTAAAAACCGCGAGAATAAAAGCTATCTTCAAAAATGGGAGGAACAAAAACCAGCAATTGAAGATCCAAAGACTATTAAAACTGCCCAAGAGAGATTGGAAAAAATCTTTGATTTTTTAGAAGAACCTCTCTCAACAGAAAAGCAAACGAACAAAGAGGAAATATCTCAAGAAGTTATAGCACTTAAAAAAGAAATTGGTAGTGATTTTAGCCAAGCAAGCCTAGAGCAAAAAGAAGAACTGGAAAAACTTATGTACTCAATTCCAATGACAAACAAAGATAGGTTTGAATTTGGAATATTAGCTAATCCTGACACTGAATTAAATGTGAGTGAGGAGGATCAAGAATTAATAAGCTCAGAACTTAAAAAGTTCTATGAATATATAGGCTAAGATGGGGAGGAGATTGAAAAACAAATCGTTAAAGATTTCCTGGAGCATAGACATTTAAATGCTGAGAGCGAATTCACTGATAAGAACAAAGTTAAAAAACTCAAAAAAGATAGACTACTAATCTCTGATCTTGATGCACCTCAGAGCAATCTTTTCAGAGAAGCGATACAAAGACAACTAGATATCTACAACATTTTGTCAGAAAAAGTTATTTTCCCTGAAGAATTTCAGAATCAACAGAATAATTCCCAAATTACTAAAATTCTTAATGCCATTAACGAAAGGTAACTACTCAGGTAAATTGAAAATTAGCAGCAAATATGTTTTGGCAAGCTAGAATTGCAGATTGTCCTAATCTTTT
>JAKVAO010000025.1 GCA_022447685.1 Candidatus Caenarcanales bacterium
AAGATTAGGACAATCTGCAATTCTAGCTTGCCAAAACATATTTGCTGCTAATTTTCAATTTACCTGAGTAGTTACGAAAAATACACACCATTAAGATAATTGTAACCCAGCTTTACTATTTTGAAAAGAGAAGTTTCCAGAATCTAACTTAATTTGGTTTTGTATTAGAATATAAGTATGTCCAACAAAGTATTAGTGTTACTAGCAGGTTCAGGAGCCAAAGACGGTTCTGAGATTAGAGAGGCGGTTTTGACTCTTACAGCTATTGAGAAAGCTGGTTTGAGTTTTCAGTGTACAGCACCGAATAAAGAACAGGCTGATGTAGTTAATTTTATAGATGATACTCAGATGGCTGAGAAACGTAATGTTCTTACTGAGTCTGCAAGAATCGCTAGAGGAGATATTTTAGATTTATCACAAGTGAAAATTGATGATTACTGTGCTTTAGCAATTCCTGGTGGTTTTGGTGTTGCGAAGAATCTTTGTAGTTTTGCTTTTGAAGGTCCTAAAGCCTCTGTAGATCCTGAAGCCAAGCGTATAATACAAGATACTTTTAAGGCTAAGAAACCAATAATGGCTGTATGTATAGCTCCAGCTCTAGTTGCACTTTCATTACAGGACTTGCAGCCTGGAATTAAACTTACTTTAGGGCAGGATAAAGATCCAATGGAAGCTTTGAAAGCTATGTCAGCTGAGCCTTGCCCTTGTCCAACTAGAGAATTTACTATAGACGAAGAACATAAAATAGTTTCCACTCCGGCTTATATGCATGGTGATTCTAGTTTGCTTGAACTTGATGAGGGTATCAATAAAGCTGTGCAAGCTACGAAGCAATTGATTCAAGTTAGTATTTCAGCTTAAGATATTTTTCAGCAGACCATTAAGCTTAAGGTATTAGTTAATTTGCTAAGATATATTATCTATGTCTTTTTTCAAAAAGATTTTAAATAAAATTCCTTTTCTTAGTAAAGAAAAAAAAGAAGAGGCAGAGGATAAGGCAGATTTTTCTGAGTCTAAACCAAGTTTAGAAGAGATTTTAGCGGAGCATGAACTTAAGTCTGAACCACAGACTCAACAAGCAGTTTTAGATGCTAAGCCAGCTGAACGTATTAAACTTGAGAAGCAAGATCTTACTATTTTAGAAGAAGAGTTAATTAGATCTGATTTGGGTGTGACTTTGTCTATGGACTTTGTTGAGCAGATTCGTGATGAGATGAAGTCTAGTGAACTGTTTCGTGATGAACTTCAGTTCAAGTTACAGAAGTTTTTATTAGCCGCTTTTGAAGATATTGCAGCTCAAGGACAAACTAATAAATTTTCACTTAATTTATCTGAATCTGGTCCTAGTATCATAATGATTCTTGGAGTTAATGGTGTTGGTAAGACCACTAGTATCGCCAAGCTTGCTTATAAGTTTAAGAACGAAGGCAAAAAAGTCCTAATTGCAGCTGGAGATACTTTTAGAGCTGCTGCTGAGGATCAATTGAGAACTTGGGCAGAAAGAACAGGTACGGATATTATTGAAATGCCACACGGATCGAAGTCTAGTGCTGTGGTTTATAAAGCTATAGAGAAGGCTAAGTTAGAAAACTATGATGTAGTTTTAGTTGATACTGCTGGAAGACTACATAATAAAAAGAATTTAATGGAAGAGCTTTCTAAGATTAAGCAGGTCATAGAAAAGAATTTAGAGGAAGGTCAATATTTACTCGAGACTATGCTGGTATTAGATTCCTCTATGGGACAGAATTCTTTGAGTCAGGCAGAGGCTTTCAATGAAATCTGTGATTTGGATTCTATAATTTTAACTAAGTTTGATGGCTCTTCTAAAGCTGGAGTGATATTCTCTATCGCTCATAAATTAAAGTTACCTGTGAAATTTTTGGGTACTGGTGAGAAAATGGAAGACTTGGAAAGCTTTTCTGTTGAGAGTTTCACTAAGAAATATTTTTAGATTGAGATTGCTATATAAAAACAAAAAGCACCTTTAAGGTGCTTTTTGTTTTGAAGTTTTGTTTAATGATTTATGATCTTAGTCACTCATAGACATCGCAGCCATTAATTCTTCTTTCTCTGAGTGGGCTTCAATTAAGCTTTGCTCACTATCTACTTCTGTATCGAAACCAGTACCAGAAGGAATTAATCTACCAATGATTACGTTTTCTTTAAGACCATGCAACCAATCAGTTTTACCTTTGATAGCAGCTTCAGCAAGAATTCTTGTAGTTTCTTGGAAAGATGCAGCTGAGATAAAGCTTTCAGTGTTAAGTGAAGCTTTAGTAAGACCAAGAAGAACGAACTTGTAGTTAGCAGTGATCTTACCTTGTTCTTCTGCGTCTGCATTTATAGTTTTAACGTAGTTAATATCATGCATTTCACCTTGAAGTAACTCAGTATCACCAGGATCATCAATTCTAACTTTTCTAGTCATCTGTCTTACAATAGTCTCAATATGTTTGTTTGCAATTTCAACACCCTGAGATACATATACAGACTGAACTTCATCAACTAAGAACTGTTGTAAGTAAGCAACACCTTTATACTCAAGTAATTCATGAGGGTTAGGCTGACCATCAGTTAGCATATCACCAACTTCTAATTGATCACCTTCATTAACAATGATGTTCTGACCTACAGGAATAACAAATTCTCTTCTGTCTTCACCACTGTTAATAAATACAGACTCTCCACCATCTTCATTAACGATTTCAACTTTACCAGCGATATCAGTAAGCATACCAGGCTCTTTAGGCTTTCTACCTTCCAGTAATTCTTCAACTTTCGGAAGACCCTGAACGATATCCCCAGTTTTGATTTTTTCGTAGATGATTGTCGCTAATTGATCACCTTGTTGTACAAGTGAATTGTTATCTACGTGTAAATGAGTACCACTACTAACAAGGAAAGGTCTTGCTTTTCTGATAATAACTTCTTTACCATTTACTTCAGATATAATACCTGCTTCTTCAAGAGGCTCAGAACCACCAATTTGATCACCTTTTAGAACATAGTCACCAGCTTTAAGCTTAGTGGCTTCTTTAGTTTGGAGAGTGAATGTTGCAGAATCATCTAGAATTAAAATTCTACCTTTATCATTTTCACTAGCAAAAACTGTACCTGAAGTTTGTGCAATAGATTGAACTTTAGCAACTGTTTCACCAGCTTCAACAAAATCACCAGGAGCAATTAAAATTTCAGTAATAGTAGAGGCTGTTCTCTCAGATCTAAGAATAATGTTTTCTTGGAATACTATGTTTAAATCTTCAGCCTCAGCACCAAATTCAACTATACCTTTAGAATCTTCATACTGGTTTTCACAAGCAAGAATCAAACTTGTCTTAGTAAGAGCACCACCATTGAAGTTTCTAACTTTATCACCATCTCTGAAGTTCATTTGAGTTACAGGGAAGATATTGATAGAACTATCAGTAGTCTCAGCCGTAAATTCAACGTCACGAGGAGTGATTTCAAATAACTGAACATCTCTTAGTAATAACTTAGCTTCACCTGTTTCTTCATTAGTGAATAATGTAATCATGCTTGGGTGCTTAGTTACGATGCCAGGCATTACTTCTAAACCTTCTTTAACGATGTCGCCATCAGCATATTTAAGATCATCAGGATTATCGATTTCAAAAAGTTCACCAGGAGTGATAGTAACTTCATGAACAATATTATTTTCAACTGTTACTCTCACGATACCGTCGATATTTGCGTAAACATCTTTCACTACTTCAGTTCCAGCTTCAACGTGAGTACCAGTTTCAACCATTACTAAGCTTGAATCTTTAGATAATGTGTGAATTTCCTCAGGAATGAAGATAACTCTTCCGTGCTTAGTTACGATTTTTCTATCATCGATTTCAAGATCATCGTATCTAACTTCACCTGAACAAGGAAGTTGTGGAGTTAATTCATCTTCTACTAATTCAGCAAGAATTTTACCGTTTTCAATAGTCTCACCGTTTACAACTTTAAGAACATATTTCTCATTTTCTAAGATCCACATATTACCTTGTTGGTTTTGTTGTAATTTAGCGTTAGAAGAACCAATAGAAGCATTAATGATGTTAATTAATCTACCTCTGCTAAGTTTGTTTACAGTTCTAGAGCCAATTTCAGCTTCTTCAACAACAATATCAGCTCCGAATCTTACTTCACCACTGTTTTGTGCTTTGATAGTAGTTTCTGATAAAGTATCACCTTCAACAACATTAGCATCATCTTTAACACAAACTTGGCTACCACCAGGAAGAGATATTACAGTACCAGCCTCAACCCAGATAGTACCTTGTTTGTTAGCTAATTTAGAAATGTTACCTTGTCTATCTTTAGTTTCATCAATACCGAAGTCTTTGAATACAACTAAACCAGACTGCATTGTAATAACGTCTTTTGAAGCTCTTTCAGTAAGTATCTTTTTCTTACTAGTATCAGGCGCTTCACCGATAACTTGGTCAGCACTAACTTCATCACCGTCTTGAATATATAGACCAGCACCTGCAGGAATATCAAGTTTCTCAGATCCGATTTTTAAAACACCACTATTGTTAGTTTGGTAAACAAGATCACCATACTTAGTTCTGATTTCTTTTACATCCATGTCGTACTGTACTTTACCAGCTTTAGCAGCGTGATAAAGTTCTTTAGTCTTACCATGACCTGAAACAGCACCACCAGTGTGGAAGGTTCTCATCGTTAACTGTGTACCAGGCTCACCAATTGACTGTGCAGCGATAATACCGATAGATTCACCAAGGTTTACAGGCTTATTGTCAGTTGTAGACCATCCATAACAATTTCTACAAACACCAAACTTAGCTTCACAGGTAAGTACAGAACGGATTTTGATCTTAGGTACTTTAGCTTCTTTGATAGCTTCAGCTTCGTGTCTACCAATTAGATCGCCTTTCTTAACAATAACTTCACCAGTTTCAGGGTTAACAGCGTCTTCAGCAGTAATTCTTCCAATTACTCTAGTGTCTAAACCTACAACTTCTTTCTCACCATCGTATAGTGGCTTAACTTCGATGTAGTTTTGTGTTCCACAATCATTAGTTCTGATAATTACATCCTGAGCAACATCAACTAATCTTCTAGTTAAGTAACCAGAGTCAGCTGTTTTCAGGGCTGTATCAACAAGACCCTTTCTTGCTCCGAATGCAGAGATCACATACTCAGAAACAGTAAGACCTTCTTTGAAGTTAGATTTGATCGGTAAGTCAATAATCTTACCTTCAGAGTTAGCCATCAAACCTCTCATACCAACTAGCTGTCTTACCTGCGAAACGTTACCTCTCGCTCCAGAGAATGCCATCATATAAACAGGGTTTAATCTATCAAAGTGTTCTACAACAGCTTCGGTAACTTTCTCGTTAGTTTCCGCCCAAGTATCAATAACCTTGTTATAACGCTCAACCTCTGTAATTTGACCTTTCTCAAATCTTTCTGAAGTTTCTGCAAGTTCAGCTTCTGCATTGCTTACAAGCTCTTTCTTTTTAGGCGGAACAGTAAGGTCAGCGATACTGATTGTTACAGCAGCTTGTGTTGCATATTTGAAACCTAAATCTTTTAGGTTGTTAGCTAAAACAGAAGTTACGTCGTTACCAAAATTCTCGTAAACATTTGCAATTAGTTTGCCAAGTCTCTTTTTATCAACGATCTGGTTAATAAAACTTGGTAATTGTTTTTCACGAATTATTTTCTGTAATACTTTTTCTTCTGTTACGTTTTGCATGATGCTTATAAACCTTTTCCTATACTGAAACTAAATCCTTTTGAATTGAATCAAATACTGTCTTATTGAAAATTATTCTACCTAGAGTAGTTTCAATAATTTCTGGCTTACCTGATTCTGTAAGTTTAGTTCTAAGTTTGACTTTGGCAAACATATCCACTTGTTTAGTGTGGAATGCTGTTACAGCTTCTTCTTCAGATGAGAAGAACATTCCAGCTCCTTTGAACTGTTCTGGATCATCTGAGTTTGGTTTGTCGATAGTTAAGTAGTAAATTCCAAGAACCATATCTTGAGTTGGAGTAACTATTGGCTTACCAGTCGCTGGTGAAAGAATGTTAGTGTTAGCCATGATAAGTGTTCTAGCTTCAGTTTGAGCTTCAACACTTAATGGAACGTGAACAGCCATTTGGTCACCATCGAAATCGGCGTTAAATGCAGAACAAACGAGAGGGTGAAGTCTAATAGCTCTACCTTCAACAATAACTGGTTCAAAAGCTTGAATACCAAGTCTGTGAAGTGTTGGTGCACGGTTAAGTAAAATTGGGTGACCATTTACAACTTCTTTAAGAATATTCCAAACTATTGGAGAACCTTTCTCTATAAGCTTTTTAGAAGCTTTGATGTTTTGACAAATTTGTCTATCAATCAATTTGTTAATTACAAAAGGCTTGAATAATTCGATTGCCATTTCACGAGGTAAGCCACACTGATGTAGTTTTAGTGAAGGACCTACAACGATAACTGAACGACCAGAGTAGTCAACACGTTTTCCGAGTAAGTTTTGACGGAATCTACCTTGCTTACCTTCGATAATGTTAGAGAGTGATTTGAGTGGTCTACCGTTAGTACCAGTAACAACTCTACCTCTTCTACCGTTATCGATTAAAGCATCAACAGCTTCTTGGAGCATTCTCTTCTCGTTTCTGATGATAATTTCAGGAGCGCCCATATCGATAAGACGAGCTAAACGACTGTTTCTGTTGATAACTCTTCTGTATAAGTCATTCAAATCAGATGTTGCAAATCTACCACCATCTAACTGAACCATAGGTCTAAGATCTGGAGGACAGATAGGAAGTACATCCATTATCATCCAACCAGGATCTGTTTTAGAGTTAAGAAGTGATTGAACTAATCTTAATCTCTTAACGCATTTAATTCTTTTTTGTTGTGAACCCCCAACTTCAGCAAGTTCAGCTTTAAGTCTATCTCTAAGCTCTTCTAAACCAGGCAAGCTTAATAACTCACCGCGCTCAGTTCTATTGCTAGCATTAGGGTATTCATACTTAGGTTGTGCTAAGTCTTCAAGAAGTAATAATAATGCCTCTGCACCGATACCAACCTCGAATTGAGCATTTTCGTTATCTAATAATTGCTCATACTCTTCTTCGCTGATGATTTGGTTTTTCTTGATATCTTCTACGTTACCTGGATCTATAACTAGGTAAGAGTTGAAATAAACAACTTGCTCAAGATCTTTAAGAGTAATATCTAGTAATAAACTTAGATAACTTGGAATACCTTTCAAGAACCAAATATGCGAAACAGGGGCAGCAAGAGTAATAGCTCCCATTCTCTGTCTTCTTACTTTAGATTCAGTAACTTCAACACCACATCTTTCACAAACGATACCTTTGTGTCTGATTCTTTTGTACTTACCACAAGCACATTCCCAGTCCTTAACAGGTCCAAAGATTTTCTCACAGAAAAGACCATCTTTCTCTGGTTTCAAAGTTCTGTAGTTAATAGTTTCTGGCTTAGTTACCTCACCATAAGACCATCCAAGAATTCTTGCTGGAGAAGAAATTTGAATCCTAATATTATCAAATAAGTTGTTATCAGCAATTAAGCTATTCTTAGCTATTTCTTGAACTTCTTGAGCGTCTATATCTCTATCGACAGCCTCTATTGAAGCTATACCCAAGTCATCTATTAATTCATTTTTGATATCGTCAGACATTGTTAAATCCTTTATTCAATTAATTGAAACTAAATCCAGTTTTGGTTTCTAATTTCACCGCTTCAGCCTTATCCGCTGAATTTAAATCATTGATAGCCTCATCTAATTTAGGCATTTGATTTTTGGTTTTCATGAAATCAAATGTAGAGTCAGCATCAAGATTTACTTCTTCAAGAACTGAGTCACCAGCACTATTTTTAACAGATTTCTGAGCGTGAATATCTAAACCAATTGACTGAAGTTCTTTCAGTAAAACTTTGAAGGATTCAGGAACTCCTGCTGGGGTGATGTTTTCACCTTTAACAATTGCTTCGTATGCTTTAGCACGTCCAACAACGTCATCAGACTTACGAGTAAGCATTTCTTGAAGAGTGTAAGATGCACCATAAGCTTCAAGTGCCCAACATTCCATCTCACCAAGTCTCTGACCACCGAACTGTGCTTTACCACCAAGAGGTTGTTGAGTAACAAGACTGTAAGGACCTGTAGATCTAGCGTGAATCTTATCATCAACTAAGTGAACAAGTTTCAGGATGTACATAACACCAACTAATACAGGGTTATCGAAACTTTCTCCTGTTCTACCATCGATTAGTGTAACTTTACCGTTGGTAGACAACCATGAATACTTACCATCTTTGATCGTTCTTGCTTTTTCAATTTCGTCTTTGATTAAGTTATCAGATGCACCTTCACCAAAAACTTCGTCGAATGAAGGAACTTCATATGCATGATCAAGTATAGTCGCTGCCATACCAAGTATACATTCATAGATTTGTCCAACGTTCATACGAGAAGGAACACCTAATGGGTTAAGAACTATATCTACTGGAGTACCATCTGGTAAGTGTGGCATATCTTCGATAGGAAGAATTCTTGAGATGATACCTTTGTTACCGTGACGTCCCGCAACCTTATCACCTACTGAGATTCTTCTCTTTTGAGCGATAAATACTCTTACGATTTTGTTAGATACTGGAGGTAATTCATCACCTTTCTCTCTATCGTAAACTCTAACTGCAATAACTCTACCTTTCTCACCGTGAGGTACTCTTAGTGAGTTATCTTTTACGTCTCTTGCTTTCTCACCAAAAATAGCTCTTAATAATCTCTCTTCAGGAGGGTTATCAGATTCACCTTTAGGAGTGATTTTACCAACAAGAATATCGTTTTCTTTAACCATGGCACCGATGCGAACAATACCATTCTCATCTAAGTGTTTAAGAGCATCTTCACTAATATTAGGAAGTTCTCTAGTGATTTCCTCAGCGCCAAGCTTAGTTTGTCTAGCATCGATTTCATATTTTTCAATGTGAATTGAAGTATAAATGTCGTCTCTAACTAATCTCTGTGAAATTAAAACCGCATCCTCAAAGTTGTATCCTTCCCAAGGCATGAACGCTACTAGTAAGTTTTTACCTAGAGCAAGTTCACCTTCACAGGTAGCTGCTCCATCTGTTAGAGCTTGTCCAGCTTTAACTTCTTGGTGCATTTTAACTATAGGTGTTTGGTTTAAACAAGTATCTTGGTTGGATCTCATGTACTTAAGAAGTTCATAAGTCTTAGAACCTTTGCTTTCATCGTTAAACTTAATCTTGATTCTTCTAGAATCTACATAGTCAACAACACCATCGTGATCAGAGATAACTACCATACCACTATCTCTTGCGACTTGACCTTCGATACCAGTACCAACTAAAGTTCTTTCGGCTTTAAGTAAAGGTACTGCTTGACGTTGCATGTTTGATCCCATCAAAGCTCTGTTCGCATCATCATGCTCTAAAAATGGAATTAATGATGTTCCGATAGAAACGATTTGGATCGGTGAAACACCTACTAAATCAACTTCTTCACCTCTAGTCTCGATGAACTCATTCTTGTATTTAACAGGAACCGAATCGTCTTTGAATAAACCTTCTACAGTAGTTGGTGTATCACCAGTAGCCACTTTGAGATTATCTTCATCATTAGCAGTATAGTATTTAACTTCGTTAGTAACAACACCATCAACCACAGTTCTGTATGGAGTCTCAATGAAACCAAACTCGTTAATCCTAGCGTGAGAAGCTAAACTACCAATAAGACCCGCGTTAGGACCCTCTGGCGTCTCTACTGGACATAATCTACCATTCTGTGAAGGGTGAATATCACGAACCGCGAAACCTGCTCTTTCTCTAGATAAACCACCTGGACCTAAAGCTGATATACGACGCTTGTGAGTCAATTCAGCAAGTGGGTTAGTTTGGTCCATGAATTGAGATAATTGAGATGAACCAAAGAATTCTCTGATCGCAGAAACTAATGGTTTAGGGTTAATCAAGTTAGCAGGAGTTAAACCTTCTTGCTCTTGAAGAGTCATTCTTTCTTTGATGATTCTTTCAATTCTACTTAGACCTAATCTGAATTGGTTTTGGAGTAATTCACCTACAGATCTTACTCTTCTGTTTCCTAAGTGATCGATATCGTCGATTTGAGCTTCGTCAAAGCTTAGTTTCATTAAGTAATCTATAGCTGCAACGAAATCTTCTTTAGTAAGTACTCTTAAATCTTCTGGAGAGTTTGGTCCAAGTTTCTTGTTAAGTTTGTAACGTCCAACTAAGCCTAAGTCATATTTCTTAGGATTAAAGAATCTGCTCTCTAATAATTGTCTAGCACCATCTACAGATGGGTGCTCACCAGGTCTCATTTTCTTGTAAAGCTCAATTAAAGCTTCTTCTTCGTTTTGAGTTGGGTCTTTTTCGAAAGTCTTAGCAAGGAAATCATAATGAGTGAAAATATCTCTCATTTCTGAGTCTGAATATCCTAAAGCTCTCAAGAATATAGTTACAGGGATTTTTCTTGTTTTATCAATTTTGATATATGTGTAATCTGAAATATCAGTTTCAAGCTTGATCCAAGCTCCTCTATTAGGGATTAACGTAGCGTTGAATACACGCTTACCACTTGGTTCAATATCTCTCTTATAGTAGATACCAGGTGATCTTACTATCTGTGAAACAACTACTCTCTCTGCACCATTAACGATGAAAGTACCTCTTTCAGTCATCATTGGGATTTCACCGATGAACATCTTACTCTCTTTGATTTCACCAGTGTCTCTATTTACGAAACGAACTTTGATATAAAGTTTCTTAGTGTAACTTTGCTCATTAAGCCTAGCTTCCATTGGAGTCTTAGCTTTGTTAGGCTCTTGATGCTCTTCAAACGTATAGTGATTATGTAAAAAATAAAGCTCTAATCTACCAGTGTAATCAGTAACTGGTGAGAAGTTTTCTAGCTCTTCTGCGAGGCCTTTGACTAAAAATTGTTGAAAGGATTGCTTTTGGATTTCTGTTAGATCAGGAAGCTTAATAGTCCTTTGTCCCTCATAGGCTTTAACTTTAGGGATTTTACGAGAATAATTTTTAGTTACCATAGATAGTTAGTTGGCCCCAAGATGGGTATCTTACCATTGAGTTTACTATATTACCATGATTGTAAAATGTTAAAACTTTGTGATGAATTCTTAATAATTATTTCGTTTTTCGCACGCCAAAATAAAGTTTATGTCAAGTTTCGTGCTCGATAGGTACTATAATACCATCTTCTTGAATTGTAGTACATAATTAAAAAAATATTATTTTTTAGAACCCTTTAGTAAGCTCCAGAGGCTGAAGTCTTCTGATATGTGTTTGATATTAGAAACAGATTCTTTGAAATCTTCTTGTAATTGTTCATCGCCGACTATGCCATTAGCTTCTTCTATAAGGTTTTTGATATTTTCAACATCTTCTTGGGTGAACACGGCATTTACTCGGTTAGCTAGGTTTTTAATTGCTTCTGATGATTCGAGGTTAACTCTTATCAAGCTGTCCAATCTTATGGGCTCTAGGCTGATGAATCTTGGTTCTGGGTAGTTGAATTTGTTTTGGAATTCTCTATCGATTTTGATGGTGGTGAGGTCTACATATTGTTCACCAATTAAGCCAGATGGGACTATGGTGACCTGGTTGAGCTTACCAATAGGTACTTTTTTGGTGGTAACTATTGCCTCTATGGCTACGTGTCTTCCTTTCCTGATCTTATGTTGTTTACTAGCAGATTTTGCGAGTGCAAGTTCCAGTTGAGCTTGGTTGATCTTTTCGCGGGCGATAACTAAATCATCGATATTAGAACGTTGAAGTAATCGTTTACCTTCTTCAAGGTGCTTGTTACCTATCTGATTAATGGTCTCTGATGGGAATGGTTCTTTCTCGATATTCTCGAGAACTGGTTTGATGCTTTTGACCAAGCCGATTTTTAGACCGTGCCACCTGAGTGCAGAGCCTTCTTCTAAGCCGTTTACATTTTCGAAGTAGAAGGTGAAAACCTTGTCTTTCCTGAAATTGTGACCTTTCAGCCAGAAAATAAACGCGAGCAAAGCAAACAAGCCTAAAGTTGCGACGAATCCTATTCTGTGTAGATCTTGTTCTTTTACTGCTACCACGATCTTCTATTTTAGAATATTTTCCCAAAGGTGGCTGTTATTATGCATTAATTTATCGCATATTAAGTTGATTTGTTTAAATTATCATTGCTTGATTAGAGTTTATTTTAGGTTCTGGGTTTCTAGTGATATCTTCTAAATGCTTGATTTCGCTTTGACCTAGTGATTCAAAGTCCTTAATTGCGTATAAATATTGATCAATATTGCTAATTACTGCTTCACTATATTCTGTCCGTGATTCCTGCTTTGGTAAATCTTGAAGTCTTCCAATGAAAATATCACTTAGCTTTTGAGAGACTATACTGTCATCAAAATTGTAATCTTTGAAAATTTGTCTTAGTGACTTTCTTATATAGTTTTGGTCATTATCGTAGTTATTACTATTGCCTAAAACCGTACTATCAGGAGTTAGATACATACGCAGAGCATTATGGTTTAATTCATCTTCTGAGATTAGTTTTAATAAAATCTCATTATTTGCCATCTCGTCTATATTTCCACTGTTTACTACTAATTTCTCGAGTATTAGATGGAGTGCTTCTTTGTTACTTGGACTATTAACTTCTGCGATTAACTCTTTGATTCTATTGTATGATTCTTTGGCTAATTCAGTTGGAGACTGAGGATCTAGAATATTTTTGACATGTTCTATGA
Organism: Candidatus Caenarcanales bacterium; assembly: GCA_022447685.1. Lineage (GTDB taxonomy): Bacteria > Cyanobacteriota > Vampirovibrionia > LMEP-6097 > LMEP-6097 > DT-14. The sequence continues at coordinate 12,817 of JAKVAO010000025.1, forward strand.
ACTCTTGTTCTGTCTCTAACTTTGCGAGAGTTAAATCATTGCTTTTAATAAAGTTAGGCTCTAGGTATACTTTTTGAGCTAAATTAGAGATCTTTCTGAGTAATTCAATAGATCCTTGAATATTATTTGCGTCTATTTCTTGATTTTCAATAATATCTCTTAATACTTTCTGGAGTATTTCAGGACTAGCCTTTTTTTGAAGTGTTTGTATTTTTAAAATCAACTTTTCAGATTCTGCTTCGTCAGTTGAATTCAGGTGATCAGATATTGGTTTATGGAAAATTTTTTCTTTTGTTTTTATCTCGATTTTCTTGGAAAGTGTCTGTGAGAGCTTCTCCATAAACTCTTTACGGTTATCATCGCTTAGTTTGGGTATATTAATCATTTCATCAATTTTCTTCAATGCTGTTTCAAGAGACTTTTCGGTTCGGATCCTAAATTTGGACTCTATATCGTTTATTGATTTGTGCCATGTAGTAGTTTCATCAAGGTTTTTTTGTTCGACTTTTGCAAATAAGTAATTTTTTACAGTTTCCATAATCAAGGGTGTTGTTCTTAAAGGTTCGTTATTGACTATGGAGCTAATATCTTTACTGCTAAAGCCAAGTTTTGTTGCAAGTTCTACTTATGGCTCAAGCTTAACTCCCTGTGTTTGGACTCTTGGGTTGAATACCATGTCATTAAGTATTCTCCTGATATCTCTTCTGTGTTTAGTTCCATGACCGCTAACTGCATGGACTTTACTGAATAGTTCACTGGCTTCTGGGTTTGTTTCGAGTTTATCTAAGTCATCTATTAATAAAAGCGTTATTAAGTCATTTCTAGCATTCTTAATGTCATACTGACCTTGTTTATTTGCGCTTGTTTGATGTCTTATAGAGAATAATGTTTCTCTAGTATTTTCTGGCTCTATTATTTGCTCTATATTATCTAATTGCTGAGCTTCGGTACTTATAACAGCACCTCCACCTCCTGTCTCTGTCCATACACTTAATGACATTGGCTTCTATCTCTTCTATGTTTTTATAATCTGAGCTACACGCAGTTTGCCAAGATCTTACCATGAAATTCATAATAATATATTAATTTTTTATCATCGCAAGTCTGATTAGCTAAAGTTAAAATTCATTGAATGGCTAAAATTGCATGGATTCAAGGTAAATCTCAAGGCTCTATAGCTGAGAATATTGAATACTATAAAGACAAGATCGCTTGCTTGAAATCCTCTGCTGAAGCAGATAATTTAGAATTGGTAATTTTGCCTGAATTATTTCTAACAGATTATTTCGCTATAGAAGAGAAGGTCGATAATTTTGATTTAGCTTTCTCCAAAAGTTCTAAAGAAACTATGGTTTTCTGTGAGCTAGCAAGAGAGCATAATCTTGCAATTGTTTTTCCTTTCTTTGAGAGAGTTTCATCTGCTTTATATTTTAATAGTCTTTATGTGATTGATTCTCAGGGTGAGATTAATTGTCATTATCGTAAAATGCATATTCCTGATGACCCGGGTTTCTATGAAAAATATTATTTCCGTCCAGGAGATTTAGGTTTCAAAGTAGCTGAGCTTGGGGAAAGCTTGAAACTAGGAACTTTGATCTGTTGGGATCAATGGTTTCCAGAAGCCGCTCGTATAACAGCACTTAAGGGAGCTAATCTTTTGATTTATCCCACTGCTATTGGCTGGGATGCAGGGGAGCCTGAAGATATTTACCAAGATCAGTTAGAGGCTTGGCTTTCTGTTATGCGCTCTCACGCTATTGCTAATAATGTCTATGTAGTTGCTGTGAACCGTGTTGGCAAAGAGGGACATTTGCATTTCTGGGGGAATTCTTTTTGTATAGATCCTTACGGTAAAATATTGCATCGTGATTCTACAGATGAAGCTATAAGTTTTATTGATTTAGATTTTGATCGCATCGAGGAAGCGAGAAGGGTTTGGCCTTATTTTAGAGATAGACGTGTAGATGTTTATGGAGACTTACAGAATTTATGGATGGATTAAAAAATGAACTGAAGTTTTCTCTTCCAGGCGAATGGGAGCAGCAGGCAGCAATATGGTTAGCCTTTCCTCATAATGATTATTGGTTGGGTATTGATTTTGATAAAAATCTTTTCCACTCTGGGCTTGCAGCAATTCAAGATTTCTATTTCAAATTAATTGATATTTGCTTAGATTTCCAGAATGTGAAATTAATTTTTAATGATGAAAGCCTGATGATGTCTGTGATTGACAAGCTTGCTAGTTTTTCTAATGAAAAATTTAAGCTTGAATCACTAGTGATAGCGAATAATGATGTTTGGATACGAGATTATGGTCCTATATTTCTGTATCAAAGCCTAGTTCCTGATTCGCAAAATAAGAGTGTGAATCTGGAAAATTCTAAGAAAGTAATCGCTGACTTCGTTTTCAATGCTTATGGTGGGAAATTCCCACCTTTCGATAAGGATAACGCTGTGCCTGGAGCTATAGCTCTTAATCAGGCTTTGCCATTTCATGCTTATTTCCAAATACTTGAAGGTGGTGCTATAGACTATAGTTCAGATTCTAAATTAATAACAACTCGTGAATGTGTTTTGAATTCGAATCGAAATCAGGATTTCACGGAGTATGAGTTTGAACTTATGGTGGAAGACGCTTTGGGTGTTGAAGAGGTTTTGTGGTTGGATCAAGGTTTAGCTAATGATCACACAGATGGACATGTCGATAATACGGCTAGATTTATAGCTAATAATAAGATTTTGCTTTCATGTACTGAAAATCAGCAAAGCCTTAATTATTCTATTAGTCAGAAAAACTATAAGCAACTTCTAAGATATAAGGATAAATTTCCAGAACTTGAAATTATCAAAATGCCTATTCCTGAACCTGAAGGCTTTCTGGAGTCTGAGCTTGCTTACTCCTATGTGAATTTTATATTTCTAAATGGCGCAATTGTAGTGCCTACTTATAATTGTGAGCAAGATTCTCTAGCGCTTGAAATATTCCAAGAACTTTTCCCTGAAAGAAAAGTTATTGGTTTAGATTCTTCACTATTGATTCAAGAAGGTGGCTCCTTGCATTGTATCTCTAAGCAAGAGATACTGTAACCATGACGCTGCCTTTTATTATGCAGAATTCGATGACCGTAGGAAAAAATGAGTAGTCGTGAAAATTATCGGTGAGTAAAAAGTGGTGGGCAGAGCTGGATTCGAACCAGCGTAGGCTGACGCCAACAGATTTACAGTCTGTCTCCTTTAGCCACTCGGACATCTACCCAAGAGAAGAAAGATCTTAGCACGAAAATAATGCTGAATTATTACTATAGCTAAAATTTTTCTTAACTTATCTTTAAAATGAATCTGTAAACACTAGTTCCAATAGAATAATTAATTATTACTCGATAAGAGCTTCTTCCTCACCCTCAGATCTGATCATGATTTGACCGGATTCTTCAAGTGCCTTAATAGTTTCAACGATCTGTGATTGAGCAGCAGATACGTCTTTTGCTAGAACTGGTCCCATCATTTCTAATTCATCTTTAAGTAAATTAGCTGCTTTTTCAGACATATTGTTGAAGAAGAGTTCACGGATATCATCATCTGCGCCTTTGAGTGCAAGTGGTAATTCTTTCATATCCACTTCTTTCATAACAGTTTGCATTGCTTTATCGTCGAGTTTGATAATATCTTCGAATACGAACATCAGATTTCTAATATCAACAGCAAGGTCTTGGTCGATAATCTCGAGATCTTCGAGGATTTTCTTCTCAATACTTCTATCAAGTCTGTTAAGGATTTCAGCGATAGCGTCAACACCACCAACATTTTGAGTAGAGGAAGCTTGGTTCATAACCGCAGCGAATCTTCTTTCTAGAGTCTTCTCTACTACACTTAAAATCTCTGGATTGGTCTTGTCCATCTTCGCTAAACGCAGTGAACAATCTGAACGTATATCTTCAGGCAATAGCTGTAAAACCTTGGAAGCTTTATCTACAGGGAGATAGGAGAGTACTAGTGATATAACCTGGGAGTGTTCACCTTGGATTACTGCAACGATCTGCTCAGGGTCAACCATTCTGAGGAATTCGAAAGGTACTCTATGAATGGTGTTAGTCATCTTATCAAGAATATTTGATGCGACTTCCTTACCATAAGCCTGCACAAGAATGCTCTCTGCTTTCTGTAAAGAACCAGACATCTTACCAACTTGTAAGTTTAGAATGTCATAGATTTCATCGAGTAAATTGTATTGATCCTCTTCACTCAAGACACCAACCATGGAAATCTCTTTAGCGAGTGATACGACTAGATTAGAATCATCTATATTCTTGATGATTCCAGCAGCAGAGTCCTCGTCGAGAAGTAGCAATAGTGCCGCTACTTTCATACGGTTAGTCCAACTCTTAATTTTATTAGCCTTGTAAGCCATAGAAAAATTACACTTGTAGATCTATTAAACCCAGAAGATTAGAGCTAATCACTATATTTTTCAGCTAATTAGCTAGTCTATTTGACTGAGCTTTTCAATTTTGTTTTACTATATAGTTTATGAAAGCAGTTTTACTGAGCCTCGTCATTTCGTTAATTTTGTTATTGAATAGTGTTTCAGCTAAGGAATATATGGATGAAGAGAAGACAGATCACTATGAGACTCAGGTAGTGAAAGTTTTGGAAGTTTCTGAGCTTAAAATGCCAGCTAATTTACCAGAAGAATTGGGTGAGACTAAAGAACAAGTAGTCAAAGTGAAAGTCTTAAGTTCAGGTCCAGAGAAGGATACAGAGTTGTATATTAATAACATAGTCCCTGAGAATAGTGCTTTTGCAATAGTTGCTGAGGAGGGTAAGCAGTATACTATCGCGCTTTCAGATGACAAGGAAGATATAGCTATTACTGATTATTTTCGTGAGCCAGTCTTAATAACCTTGATTCTATTCTTTCTCGCTGCAATTGTGGTTTTTGCTGGTTTACAAGGGGTTAAAGCTATTATTTCTCTTGCTTTAACTGGTTTATCTATACTCTACATATTGATTCCAACTATTAAGCTTGGTTTTGATCCATTATTGATGAGTATATTTATAGCGGCTTTTGCCACTGGAACAACTATGATTCTCATAGCAGGTTTTAGCAAAAAAGCACTTTCTGCCACGATTGGAACTACTGGTGGTGTCGCTATTGCTGGTATTTTGGCTTATATAGTAATTAAAGCAGCGCCTTTAAGTGGTCTTGCAAGTTCAGAGGCTAGAATTTTATTCGGTAATCTAAATAGTAGTGGTCAGGGTTCTTTGATTAATTTTCAAGGTTTACTTGCTGCTGGGATATTGATTTCTAGTTTGGGAGCGGCGATGGACGTTGCGATTTCTATTGCAAGCTCTACTCAAGAGATTTTCCTAACTAATCCGAATCAATCCAGGAGAGATTTGTTTCGTCACGCGATGAATGTTGGTAAGGATATTATGGGGACTATGACAAATACTCTAGTGCTTGCCTACACTGGTGCTTCACTTCCTTTGTTTTTGCTTTTGCATCAAGAAGTGAGCGAGCATTTACTTAATATGGAAATTATTGCAACTGAGCTTAGTGCAGCTACTATAGGTAGTATTGGTTTATTGTTTGCGATTCCGATAACTGGTATTTGTTCTGTGATTTTACTTAAGGGTTCTAAGAAATCTGTTTAATTGTTGCGAAATGGATCTATAGCAAGCCTAAGCTCCCTTAAAAGCTTTCTATTTTTTTCATTTTGCTCAGAATTAATATAATTAATAAAACCATTTTCGTAAAAATAAAGCGAGCTTAATTTTTTAGTTACTTTGTCTTTATCTTTTTGGATTATAATCTCAGTGTTATTATCTATTGACTCATGTAACATTATAGCTAAGATATACATCATTCTCTGGTCAGTTATAGGGCTTAATTCTGCCTTCTTTATTTCATTAACGGGACTTTTTCCACCACCATATTCAGTTCTTTTAGATTTATTCTTAATGTCGAAAAAGGGTTCAAAATTGTCGATGGAGTTATTACCAAGTTGCACTGAATCAATTTCTAACTCATACTCATCACGATCAATTCGATCTAAAAAATCAGGGCTAAGATAAATTGGTTCATGGTCTTTGTAAGAGATTTTTAATTTGTTGTTTAGCTTGTTTTCTTGAGCTGTAAATATATGCATGTGATTGGCTTTGTTAGTTTGAGGATTTATAACTAGTTGCTTTATGGTTATTTTGTCACCGCGTGAACTTAAATTATCCAATGCTATAAATGGTTTTACAAAAGAATCCATGTCTGAAATTGGTACTGAGAATAATAACTTACTAATTAGTTTATTGGTATCGCTTTGCTCTTTACTGCCTTGGCTTTCTTTGAATTTCAGTGATTCAAGTTCATGACTTGCAGCGAAAGTATTATTAAAAGTGTAAGAATCAAGAAGCTTCTCTAAAATCTGGTTTTTTTTCATTTCATTAATTGAAGGTAAGCTTGAGCTAGTTAGATAAGTATTTTTAAGAGAATTTGGTTGAAAATTTGTTCCACGCCAAAATGAGCAATTACGTATATTAGCGGAATCATGATTGCAGTTAAGTATTTCACTCTTAACAAAAGAAATATTCTTCATCAGTGAATGCTTGAGATTGCAATTTTTGATTTTAGTTTTCTTTACTTCTTTTTTAGAACTATAAATTAACTCTGTCTCTTGCATATCGCAATTATCAAATAATGTTTTGTCTAAATTGCAGTTTTTAAATTGAGCACCGTGTAAGTTGCAATTAATAAATTTATAAGAACTTAAATCCTGATCTATGAATTTTTTACCTGATAAGTTTTCATTCCTGTATATCTTAGTTATATTTTTTTGAGTAAAATCACTGACTTTGTTTTTAGCAATTTCAAGACCCATCATAGTGTTTAATTTGAGTGCTGTTATCCAATGTCCTTTTAAGCTTGGACTCACTGATACTCTAGAGCTTAGGTTTGGATCTTGGCTTTCTATCAGCTTTAGTTTTGGAGAATTGCTTCTTTCAAGCTTTATATTAAATCTGTTTATATGTACTACCAATTGACTCACTAAAGATAAAACGCCCAATCGTTACTTAATTTGACATGATAATTGTCTCTGAAGAAGCTACAATTATATTCTTATGGAGCAAGCCCTTAATATCTCTGATGAGATTAAAACTTTTTATTTAATAAGGCATGGTGAAATTAAGAATTCATCTGGTTCCAAGATCGCAGCTTCTGATGATAAAGGTTTAAGCGGTGATGGTGTTTTAGAAGCAGAGCTTCTATCTAGTTATTTTCATGATATTAAGATCAACAGTATTTTTGCAAGCCCTACTAGTAGTGCTGTTCAGACTACTGATATTGTCGCTAAGAATTTAGGTATTCCTACATTTTTTAAGCATAGCGGTCTTACAGACAAGAAAGAAGGTGATTGGGCTGGGAAAACTTATTGGCAGATTCGTGAGGAATCAATGAAAGCTTGGGAGAAATGGAGTAAAGATCCAATTAATTTCAGCCCTCCTAATGGTGAAAGTGTAAAAGATTTTGTTGCTAGAGTTGGCAGAGCTTTCAAAGATATTATTAAAAACTACGATATTGGACAGAAAATCATTCTTTCCACTCATACTGGGGTCATTAGAGCTTTAATAATACTCTCTCTTGATATCCCAGTTGAAAATTTCTTTAGAATTGAGGTCCCATCTGGCTCTATTAGCCGCATTGATTGGACTGAGAATTACTCTATACTCAAATTCTGTTCACTTAGTATGGCTTCCAAAGTTTAAGGATTTACTGAAAAATATGTTTTGAAGTAGAATCCGCTCAATATGGGTTTAAGGACCTCGCTCCCTGAGCTAGGATTCATTCCTCGGTCAGGGTTGAAAAAGCCACAAAGTGGATTTTTCAGCGTGTCATTAAGTAGTAGCTTCATAACTGAATCTTAACTTTAGAATGTTAATAATAAGATAGTTCATCAAGTGGGGTGGTGTAACTTTTGATACATGACTCGTAAAAAAGGTCCAGGTAGCATCTTCTTGAGCTACAGTTATCCTTCTTCCAACAACCTATTTGAAGTAAGCCTACTTGGTCGCACTTGGTGAATAATTTTTTGAAACCCTTCGCAGCATTGGACTTGAAGCTGCGAAGGGTTTCTTCGTGAATCCTTAGTGTTTAAAGTGACGTATGCCGGTAAATGCCATAGCAATACCCAAATCATCACAAGCTTTTACAACTTCATCATCTCTAACTGAACCCCCTGGTTGAATAATTGCAGCTATATGGTTTTGAGCAGCTAAGTGAATATTGTCGGCAAATGGGAAGAAAGCATCAGATGCAAGCACCGCTCCCCTAGTTTCTAAATCAAAGTTCTTGAGTGCATCTTCAACAGATTTAACTCTATTGCTTTGTCCAACTCCGACTCCAATTGTTTTACCATTTTGTACAGTTACTATAGCGTTCGACTTACAGTGTTTAACTACTTTCCAAGCGAGAACGAGATCAACCCAAAGGCTTTCATCGATTTCTTTTTTAGTTACAGTTTGGACCTGTTCTTTATCTAGAAGTACTTTGTTTGCAGATTGAATTAGATATGCGCCATCAACTTTCTTAATATCTATATCGTTTTTGTTTAGATCGGAATTTGCATGTTCAATTAATCTAATATTTTTCTTTTGAGTTAAGATTGATAAGGCTTCTTCAGAGAAGGCAGGAGCAATAATAGCCTCTAAGAAAATTTGGCTAAGTTCGTTTGCTGTAGCAAGGTCTACGGTATTGTTGAGAGCAACTATGCCGCCAAAGGCACTTACGGTATCACATGAAAGTGCTTCGATAAAGGCTTGTGAGATACTTGGAGCAATGGCAACACCACATGGGTTATTGTGCTTAACAATTACTGCACAAGGGATATTAGCTTCATATTCCTGCACCATTGACCAAGCTGAGTGAAGGTCAAGAATATTGTTGTAGCTAAGTTCTTGACCGTGTAATTGTCTTGCTGCTGCAAGTCCTTTATATTCTTCATTGCTATCTATATATAAACCTGCTTTTTGTTGTGGATTTTCACCATAACGTAATTCTTGAACTAGTTCTAAGTTGAGGTTTAAGCTCTGAGGAACAGAATCTTCAAAGTTGCCTTCAGCAATGAAAAACTCAGTTATAGCAGTATCATAGTCTCCAGTATGTTTAAAAGCTATGCTTGCAAGTTTAAGTCTATAGACTGGATTGATTTTTTTAGTGTTGTAATTATGGATGAAATCTTCGTACTGACTTGGTTCGCAGAGAACTCCTACATGATAAAAGTTTTTAGCAGCTGCTCTTAGTAAAGCCACACCACCAATATCTATGTTCTCTATAGCTTTATCTAGTGCAGTAAGGGTTGCTGTGTTAGACTCTGAGTTGCTCTCAAGTGATTTAGCGGCTTCTTGTCTCTCAGATGCTGGGATCTTAGCAACTGCGTCTTTAAATGGGTACAAGTTTACAACTACTAAATCAATCGACATTAAGTTATTCTCTTCCATTTGGTCAAGGTGATCAGATTTATTACGATCATAGAGAATGCCACCAAATATTTTAGGGTGTAAGGTTTTAACTCTACCTGAAAGGATTTCAGGGAAATTAGTCAAGTCAGAAACTTCGATTACAGGATAACCCGCTTCTTTGATAAATTTGGCTGTGCCAGAACTACTGATGAAATCGTAGTCATCTGCTAATGTTTCCAGTAAATTTTCTAAACCTGATTTGTCAGAAACTGATATTAAAGCCTTCTTTTTCATAAATACCTATTTTAGCAAATTTGTTTTTCAGGAGATAATACTGAAATTTGGACCTCTTTTTTAGCTCTATAATATTTAGCTCATTATAAAGACTATGATTTGCAATAAAACTCTTTGGTAATATACTAAAGCCAAAGCCTTGAGAGATTAATAAGGTGATAGTTTCTAAAGAAAAATTTTTAACAGATAAATTGATATATAAACCTTGCTCTTCTAGGAAGTATTGCAAGAATCTAGCAAAGAAACAGGATTCCCCGAGGTGTAAAGGTTTGGTCGAGTTAATATCTATTTCAGAGATGCTTTTGATATCTTTTGGAAGTACTAAAACAATCTCATCTTCAAACTTTTTAATGGTTTTGAATTCTTTAGGAGCTTTTCTAGCAGCGATAACTGCATAATCAATTTCCGTATTTCTGAGTCTTTCAAGTAATGTATCTGCAAAAGCAAATTGGAAGCTAAATTGATATGAGTTTTTGAGTTTTGATAGTTCTAATTCACTTGCAAAGCTTGATCTAAAAAAGCTTTCTTGGAAACCTAGTGTAAATGCTTTCTGAGATTTAGAATTTAGATTTAATTCTGATTTGGCTTCTTTACGTAATTCTAATAAATTTTCGGCATAGCTTAAAAACTTAGCTCCAGATTCAGTGAGTTCCATGCCATATTTTTTTCTAAGAAAAAGATTAGTCTCTAGTTCATCTTCTAGTTGTTTGAGTTTATGACTAAGAGAAGATTGAACACAGTGCATTTCTTTAGATGCTTTAGTGAGGTTTTTGAATTTGGCAATATTTATAAAAGCTTCTAGGTGTTGAAAATCCATAATGTTCGTTATTTAAGAATTCTGGTATCTTAAATCATCATTATACTTGATAACTAAAAGATAAGATAATGAATAAATAATATAAATAAAGGAATTAATTTTATGGCTCATAACGAAATATTTTTTTTAACAGTAACAACCATGCTAACGGGTTTGATGTGGTTTCCATATATTGTGAATAGAATCTTTGAAGAAGGTTTAATCCCAGCTGTGACTCAGTCACAAGTAGAAGTTAATGCTAGAAGTCTTTGGGGGCAGAGAGCTTATCGTGCTCATATGAATGCAATTGAGAATTTAGTTATTTTTGCTCCTTTAGTATTATCAATTTGTTATTTAAATTTAAGTTCAGCAGAAACTATAGAGCTTTGCAAATATTTTTTATATTTGAGAATAGCCCACTATATTTGCTATATGTTAGCTGTACCAGTATTAAGAACTGTACTTTTTGCAAGTGGAGTCTTAATCCAGGTTAAATTATTTCTGGTCATTTTTAATAGTTTTAATTAAGAGAATATTTTAAATTGCCAAAAGTTTTTTAGATAAAACTTCTAGTTCCGTTAATAACTCTTCACAGTTAGTGACAGCTGTTCCATATTTTCTGACAACTATAGAAGCTGCTATGTTACCTAGAAGTGCAGCTTCTAAATTAGAAGCTCCTAAAGCTAAAGCAAGTGTAAAGCAAGCTGAAACCGTATCTCCAGCACCACTAACATCGAATACTTCAGCTATATTGAATGCTGGAATCAAGTCAACATTAATCTCTGATTCAGCTTTAGAGAATAAAGCCATGCCTTTGGCTCCACGGGTTACTAGAATTTGCTCTGCTTGAACTAGTTCTAATAAATCTTTACCAGCAGCAAATAAATCTTCTTCACTTTTTAATTTTCTTCCAAGTGTAGCTTCGACATCAGGCTGGTTTGGAGTTAAACAATAAGAGCCACGGTATTTTTGGAAATTACCATTGCTATCAACTATTACTTTTTTTGATTTTTTATTCGCTATTTCAATTATCTTCTTCGAGTTTTCTTCAGAAAGCACTCCACTAGCGTAATCAGAGAGAAGTATAATGTCGAAACTATCAATATTCTTTTCTAGCTTTTCGATAATAGCTAAGCTTAACTCTTCACTTAAACTTGCTTTGGACTGTCTATCTATTCTTAAAACTTGTTGCTTGAGTACGGTACCTGCATCAGGATCTGAGCTTGAGCTTGAGACTACTCTAGTTTTTAGAGTTGTTGGTCTCGATTCATCTTCTAGAATTATTGCTTCGATATTCTTAGATTCACATTCATTTTTAAAGGTCTTAGCAATTTCATCTTTGCCGGTAATTCCCATAAGAGAAGTTTTAGCTTCTAGAGCAGCCAGGTTGTGCGCCGCATTTGCGGCGCCACCTAAAGCATATCTAGAATTAATATATTGAAGAATAATTACAGGTGCTTCTCTAGAGATACGTTCTGGAGTACCTCTTAGGTATTCATCTAGAATCACATCACCTAGGACTAGAACTTTAGCTTTAGCAAAACTTTTTACTAAAGATTTCAAAGATTCAAAGTTTATTTTATCCAGAGAGATTTCTTGTTTGCTTACTTGCACAGTGCTTAGTATATCAAAGCTGTGTCTTAGTGCTCAAGCACACTTTCATAACCAAGGTTATCCAAATCAGCCATCACTCTAACGCAAGCTACCGCATCTTCAGCGAGCAGCATGCGACCTTCTCTTTCAAGCATGAGTTTAAGCGTTTGATATATTTCTATTAAGTTATAGACATCATTAGCTGCATAGTTCATTTGGTTTTTGTTGAGTAAGTCAGCTCCCCAATCACTACTCTGCTGAGCTTTGCTGATATCTTTACTAAGAATTTCTTTAGTAACTTCTTTAAGGCTATGTTTATCTGTATAAGTTCTTGCAAGCTTACTACCAATCTTAGTGCAAAAGAAATTATTCACTTTAATATTCAGCCAGAATTTAAGCCAGGCAACATCTGTTCTTGCGTAATGAAATAGTTTTCTTACAGAATCATCTTCGAAGAGCATTTTCAGTCTTGGAGCTTCTTGTTGACCAAGTGCTATTTTCACTAGTCTAATATTATGCTCAGCATCTCCTATCTGAACTAAACAAAGCCTGTCTCTATGGACATTCAAGCCCATCATTTCGCAGTCAACAGCTATTAAATCTTGTGATAGAAATAGATCAAGATCTTCAGCATTTAAGTCCCCCTCGACTAAATGAGTTTTATTATTCATCTTTAAACGCCTATCTTATATATCGCCATTTCTGTCATACCTTGAAGAAAATCCATTCCCCAGATACCGATTACAACTAATAATGCAGTACTCAAAACAGCTGATAATTTAGTGAAATCAAAAGCAGGACCTTCATCTACAGTAGATTGAAGTTTGTGAGAAGGGCTATCTACAATAATTAATTTCGCTACGTAGATATAGTAGAACAGTGCTACCACTGAACCTAATAAAGCGATTATTACTAGGTAAGGTGCGTAAGTAATTCCTGAACTAAAGGCAGAAGCGAATAAGAAGAATTTAGCTATGAATCCAGCTGGGATAAATGGTAAACCAGCTAGGTTGAATAGAGCTATAACAAAAACAATAGCCATCATTGGTTTTTTGTGGATTAAACCTGCCATATCGAATATCTTGTCGCTGCCTGTTTCACGTTCAAAATGAATAATACAAGCAAAAGCAGCAGTATTCATAAGTGCATAGATGCTGATATAGAGTAGCAGCGAACTTACACTTTCAAGTCTAAGAGAAGCTAAAGCTACTAATAAATAACCAGATTGAGCTATTGAAGAATAAGCTAGAAGTTTTTTGATAGAACCACGGCTAATTACCTGAATAATTCCGACAAAGTTACCTACAACTATAGATAGGACAGCGACTACAGCTAGAAGCGGCAGTAAGAATTCATTGTGGAATACAGTTCCGAAAACTCTGATTGCAACTGCAAAACCTGCGATTTTAGAAACTACTGATAGGAATAAAGTTGTAGTGGTAGGCGCACCGTAGTAAACATCTGGTGACCAGTTATGGAAAGGCGCTGCTGCTAGTTTGAAGCAGATTGCAGCTACTAGAAGTGCAGCTATAAGTATCTTAAGTGGGGCCGCAATTGCAGAGATACTTTCAAGTTGAACTATTCTGCTTGCAACTAAAGAGAAGTTAGTAGATGCAGTAATACCATATAGGAAAGATATAGCTAGTAACAATATTGAGGTTGCTGATGCACCAGTAAGTAAGTATTTGATACCAGATTCGTTAGAAGCTTGCTTCTTTCTAGTGTAGGAAGCGAGAAGAATTGAACTTAAGCTTAAAGTCTCAAGACCAATGAATAAAGTAAGGAAATCATTGACACCAGCGAGGAATCCAGCTCCTAATGTTGCAGATAAAAATATTGGGAAATATTCAGCAGGGCTTTCAAAGTTGTCTAAATATTTCTTAGAAGCAAGAGCGATTAATGCTGCTACTCCGTAGATTAGAACTCTTAAATAGATACAGAGCGTATCTGAAATGAAGGCAGAGTTGAGTACCTTGGTTACATTGCCACCAATTCCTGTTTGTGAAGCCACAATACTTGCAAGCACTAAAGCTACTGTTGCAACTACGCTGACGTATTTTTTGCTTTTCTCAAAAAGGCTCATCCCTATAGTCAAGATGATTGAGAATATAACAATAAACTCAGGTAAAAGAATTTTAGAAACGATATTCCAGTCCATAATCCTACTTAATTGTATGATATAGACGCTAAGGCTGCAAGTATATACTATAGATTGTGGTTTAATTATCTAGGAAACATATCAATGTCATCGATAGATTACCTTGCAATGGACTCTAAAATTTTAGAATTCTTTAGGATAAACGAGGCTGAAGAGTTTAGAGAAACAGTCTCTAAGTTCTTATTTGAGAACCTTGGAATCGATTATGTATATTTTTATTTGAAGTTTAATGAGAGCAGTCTTTTTAATCACTATTGTTCTCACGATGATTTATCGGCAGCTATGCTGGAAAAGATAGAAGATTCCCTAAGCGATAAGTTGAATAGTGAATCCTATCAGGACTTTGCAAGTACTCAAATCATTACTAAAGACGAAACTCTTAAACTTAAAGAATTTAGTGTTTTGCGGGAGGAGAATAAAAATACTAAGGCGGCAATAAGCTTGTTGCAGAAGGATAATCAAGATTCTTACTGGCAAAAAATCACTACTGATGAATTGCTTGAACTTAAAAAGATTATTAAAAGTTTATTGGATCATTATTATTTGCTCTGCTTACTGGATGATTTGAAGGCTAATAATTCAAGGCTTATTCAACTAAATGAAAACAAAACCCAAATTTTAGGTACTGTTTCTCATGAATTGAAAACTCCAATGTCAGCAATTTTAGGATTTAGCGAGCTATTGGTGAATCGTGATTTCTCAGATAGAGATAAAGAGAATTATTTGAGTGAAATCTATAGCGCATCTAAGAAACTTTCACATTTAATTGATGATTTTCTTGATTTATCTAGGTTAGAGTCAGACGATGAGGTCTTTCTTAGTGATTTTGAGATAGTTGAAGTTAATGAACTTATAAAAGAAGCAGTTGATGATATTAAAAGTTTCTCCAAACAACATAATATTGAGCTTGATTTAGCTGAAGATATGCCAATAGTGCTATGTGATCGTGTTGCAATCTCGAGGGTTCTGCACAATTTGTTCTCAAATGCCATTAAATATTCACCGGTAAAGGATGATTTCCCTGATAGATCTACTATTATTTGTAAAACTGAGCTTGAAGAGGCGAAAAATCATCAAGGCTTTGACCAAATCTTAATCTCAGTTACCGATAATGGAATAGGTATAGATCCTAAACACATCAAGAACATATTTGATAGGTTTATGAGAGTCGATAATAGTGATATCCGTGAAATTGGAGGCACTGGGCTCGGCTTATGGATCTGTAATAAGATAGTAGAGTCACACGGAGGTCAAATCTGGTGTGAAAGTAAAGTCAAAGAAGGAAGCTCATTTAAATTCAGCATACCGATATTTAGGAATTAGAGCTTATGGATCCAGTAACAAGACTAGAAAATGGTTTATACGTCAGGCTTAGACCCTCAAAGGTTGTCGAAGAAGCCTTAAATAATCCAGTATCTGAACTTATTTATTTAGAGGGTTTGGACCTTAATAAGCTTGCCAAATTAATTGAATTAGATGGCATTACCGGTACTGGATTTAGTGAAATAAATCCTAATAGTCGTGAGTTACAGGAAAGGATAGCTAAGCTTAAAGGCTTCTATGAAAGCCCTGACCCGAATTCTAGATACCCTCAAATGCCATTTAACTTCGAAGAGGATTTAAGTGAAAAACAGCAAGAAATAGTAACTGGGATTATTGAGCAGCTTGATAAAGCAAGTTACGATCTTTTTACAAAGCAAACAAATACTGAGCCAGAAGAACCAGTTAATCCTATTTTGAATGCAAGTAATGATTGGGTTAGCACTCAAGATACAAGTAGTAGCACGGTTATTGAGCCTGAAAAAACTAATCCAATAGCAATGGAAACAGAGCAGATTCTAGCTGGGATTGATGGTCTGAGTGAGGAGCAAAAAGAAGAGTTTTTGAGGAATCTTGATTTTGGTGATGTTTATTTCAATCGATTTATGAAATGGGTTGCAAAGCATATCCCAGAACTTGAAAATTTGTCTTACGAAGAGATTCTAGATAGGTTTGAGAAAAAACATCCTGAACTTGTTACATATAATAGACCTACCGGCTTGAGCGTCTCTGATGAAGCTCAGGGGCAGATCGACGCTATCAGTGATCAAGCCAAGCAAGATCTTATAGCTGGTCTTTCTGGTGAAGATAAAAAGGATGTTGATAAGGTTTTCGACGATATGATCGGTGAAACTGGTGAACGTTATAGGAAGTCACCCCCAGTTGCTTTTTTCGTAGATAAGAATACAGGTGAGCTTCTAAGAGATGAGAATGGTGATGTAATTTATAGCCATAGGTACCATCTTGCTGATCAAGACTATCTTACTTCTAGTAAATTCAATGATGAAAGGGAAGAGGAAGTCAAAAAGGCTATTGCAGATGCTCAAAAGGCTGATCCAGATCTGAAAGTAGAAGTTTTTACAATGACCAGAGGGACATCTAGACCTCGAAACCAGAATCGTTTAGATTTTGATACGGAGATGTATGAGCTTAAGCCTTCGAGTCGCTTTGCAAAATCATTTGAGCTGGATAATTTCTTCGGTGATAATGAAAGTCTGCGCTTAATCTTCGAAAATAAGGATTTGCAATTTATTGCTGGTGAGGATGAAAGTGTAAAACTGAGTGATGAGGCTTATTCTCAGTTATCAGAAGTACACTATAATAAGAGATATTAGTAACTTATTTAAATTTAAGTATTTCCTCACAAATAAATCTTGCGATATTTTCCCAAGTGCGGTAGAATAATTCCCCTATGCTAAAAATAAGGCTACAACGCTTCGGTAAAAAGAAATATCCTATCTACAGAATAGCTGTTATGCACAGCACTGTGAAGAGAGATGGTAAGCCAGTTGAGAAATTAGGTTTTTATAATCCTCACACTAAGGAATTGATTCTTAATGAAGAAAGATTTAACTACTGGAAGAGCGTTGGTGCTCAGGTTACTGAGACAGTAGCTAAACTAGCTTCTAGAGGTCTTACTCATAACTTAGCTGATGGTCACTTCAAGTTTGTTGCTAAGACTAGAGAAGAGAAAGAAGAACTTAAAGCTGCTCTTAAAGCTAAGAATACTAAAGTAGGTAAAGCTGAGAAGAAACGTAAAGAAGCTGAAGAGGAAGCTGCTAAAGCTAAAGCCGAAGAAGAGGCTGCTGCTAAGGAAGCTGCTGAAGCTGAGAAAACTGAAGAAGCTGCTGCTTAAGTTTAAATTCAGTGAATTTTATTTAAGAGACCCGAAGCTTTATGTTTCGGGTTTTTTTTCTTGTTTTTAATTGTTGAAAGTTTTTACTCTCACCACTCTGCTATCTCCAAATGCTCCATCATGGCGAGCAATTTCTTTAAATTTTTTGTTGCTTTGAATTTTTGCCGATGCTTTATTATTGCCATGGTGCCTGCCCTGCAAAGAGATGTGTTATTCCAGCTTCAATTAAATCATTTTGGATTTTTTTGAAAACTTTTAAAAATTCTCTGCTAGCACTTATTTTATTTGGAGCTTTAGCTAACTCATTAACACAGGCAGTTTTGATTTCTTTGTCAGGGTTTTGTGAAGCAAAGTTAATCAGTTCTTTGAAAATAGCACTTTCACTTTCTATACTTGCATTGAGTATTTTTACTACTAGGTTCAATATTGGAATTTTGTTTATTATAGAATTATCTTCGTTCTTTTTTGGTTTAGGGCTTGTAGTAGTTGGATTTGTTGAAGCTCTTTTTTGGGCTAGATTTTTTGCAATATTTGCATAGCGCTTATCCATTGATGCGATTTGTACGTAAGAGTAAATATTATCCTCTTGGTCAGCTACTATATATATTTTATTCAATGATGGATCCTGGTTCTTTGAGTTTTGTAAAAGCCTAGAAGCCATTTTTCTTGGACCTGGGTTGAAATTCAAATTACCTATTACCGGAATTCTACTTGGTACTTTAAGACCGGGAGTGAAGAAGCCTTTATTTTGCTGTAATGACTCTTTTGTTTGATCTTCGCTTATATAAAACTGTTGTTTGAATTTAAATAATTTGTCTAGCCATGAATATAGTTCTGTTTGAGGTGTTGTGTGATCTAAGACTATATGTTTATATACTCTAGTTTGAGCTGTTGAATTGCTTGAGATATTCTTCATTGTGAATAAGATAATAATTCACCTGGAAGTAACTTCGCTGGAATTTTACTTATTAACTCAGGTTTATTTTCTTGAATCATTGGGATGATAATTTTTTTAAATTCTTTTACTAGCGGGCTCTTGACATCAGTAGTGTCTTCATAATAGACTTTGTCCTGATAATTATCGAATCTATTATTTGCATACTTACTTAAGTTAAATTCACCAGGATTATACTTATCTAGCTGTAATTTATAGCTGATATCATCTTCGAAGTTATTGGTTGCTATAACTTCTAATTCACTAAGATTAGTACTATCATTGAAAATTATATTATTGCGATCCTTGTCATTAAGTTTAATACCTTGGTTATGGAAAAAATTTACAATATTATTTTTTGCTTTATCTAAGATATCACTCGCATTTTTTATATATTTATCTCTAAAGGCAGCATCTATTACTGATTGAACTGTGCTTTTATCAGCTTCTGGGTAAA
The DNA here is from genome assembly GCA_022447685.1 of Candidatus Caenarcanales bacterium. Classification (GTDB taxonomy): domain Bacteria; phylum Cyanobacteriota; class Vampirovibrionia; order LMEP-6097; family LMEP-6097; genus DT-14. The sequence goes on from JAKVAO010000025.1 coordinate 31,674, forward strand.
ACAGGGCTTCCATGTTACGGATATCGCTGGTTGTGAGTTTCTCACGTTGATCTGAACTTCTATTTGATTCTTCAATTGAATTATTTATCGCATCATTAGTTGCATTATTTATAAGTGAGGGCAAGTTTTCGTGGAGTAATTTTTTTTGTACTGCTTGGATTTCTTGTTTTGTTGTGTCAAAAAAATTGCTTTCCTTTACTCCATCGTCGTATGGTCCTTCATCATTCCTAATATCTTCGAGGTAACTTTGACGTTTTGTATCTAAAAATGAATTTGCTAGAAAGAGATTTTTTACATCCATGGATATTATCTTAACACGGTGCGAATTTAGTAACTACTCAGGTAAAAAATAAAGATTATGTAAACAAATAGGTCTAGCTCTGGCCAAATCTAGTTATTCATGAGT
>JAKVAO010000026.1 GCA_022447685.1 Candidatus Caenarcanales bacterium
TAAGCTCATGGCTGAGCTATCTGTCTACATACACTTCTTTGGATTCTTAATTAAAACTATGAATATTTAGCAGTCTCTAAAAGAGATTCAATATATGTTGAATACCATAATTTTGATTCTAATTTTTTATCCGTAATTAACTCTGGGTATAACCCGTTCAGGCAATGAGGTATCCAGTGGGATATATTTTTTTTCTTTAACTCTTCAATTGACATTGGTGTTAAAGTTGCCATCCCTAATCTACCGGCTAAACTTTCATGAATATCAGCTACCAAATTAAATTGCTGTGAGCCTGTAAGTATATATTGCCCTTTCTTTTTTCGGTTATTATCGATTTCTATTTTGATGTACGAAAGCAAATCTGGAGTATTTTGAATTTCATCAATAATGACTGGAGCTTTGTAGAAATCAAGAAATAGCTTAGGATCTGTTTTAGCTGTATCTCTTGCTTGAATATCATCAAGAGTTACATATGCATAGTCAGCAAAAATTTTCCTAAGTAAAGTAGACTTACCACTTTGCCTACAACCAGAAAGAAGAATGGCAGGAAATTATACCACATTTAACCACCACTTAAATATGGTATGGAAGTGATGGGGCTAGCAAATTTAGTTTAAGACTTAGTAGCTCGCTTGATCACTTATTCTATTTACCCCATGGTTGCTCTGTTGTAATAGTCCCATCAGGTAATTCATAAAGAATCTGCCCATTTTGTATAAATGAAGATGGAATACCAAGCTTTTTGTTTTTTTCTTTTTCTTCTTGCATTGCTTGAGCACCAATTTTATTCATCTTGATGCTTTCTTGATAAATTTTGATATCATCAAATGATTCTACAATTTTGAGATTTTTTTTATTCATTTTCTAAGTCCTCTAATATTGAGATAAATTCTTTAAATAATGGCTCTGAAATTATTTCTAGTTCTTCTTGTTTGCCTTGAGCAATTTGCTTAAAGTCATAAAATTCATTATTAAAGAATACAGAATAATAATCAGCTTGTATTCTATATTCTTGCCAGAATCTAATTAAGCCTCTATTAAATCTTCTAATAACGTCTTCATCTGGTATATCATGACCACCCTGTAGGACTCGAGACTTGATTCTTTCAATACATAATTGACGTGAAGCTAAGAATATATAAGTGAGTTTTATCTTGTAGTTGTGATCTTTGAGTTCTTTAAGGTGCTTTTTCAGGAAGGAGCCAGATAAAGTGGACTCTAAAACGAAGCTCTCTTCTTTTATAATAAGTTCTTTAATTGATTGAATAACTTTTTTTCCAGCATTAATTCTAGCTAGAGCAGGATTACCTGGGGACATCTCTTTTGCAAATTCATCAGCGTTTAAGAATTTATAGTGAGTTACGTCTAAAAATTTACGAGCAAAAGTTGTTTTGCCAGAACCATTTGCTCCAGCAATAATAATGACTTCTTTCTTGTCTTTATTGCCCACGTAAGCATTTTAGCATTAGGGAATAGGTAAAAATCGTGGAGGTTTGGGAGATAAGATTTGCGCTCCTGAGAGTCTTATAGTTATTGATTTTCAGAGGATGGGAGCTTTATGGAGAGGGTGGCTTAAGCTTTATTTCTTATAGATATCTTTTCTATGACCAATTTTTAGAATTTTTACAAGTATTAAGTCCTCCAATACATCATAAATAATTCTATAGTCACCAACTCTAATTCTATAAGCATCTCTAGTAACTAGTTTTTTAGCTCCGACAGGGAAAGGATTTTCTTGCAAACTCTCAATCTTAGGAATAAGCCTCTTTAAAGTTTTTGTATCTAACTTTTTTAAATTTTTTTGAGCAGTGCTTGTTAACTCAAGTTTATAGTTTGCCATCTTCTTTTAGGTCTGCTATAAAGTCATCAAAAGAAACAGTAGGTTCATTTTTTAATTGTTTGATATCTCTAGAATCTTGAACATCTTCTAAGAATTCTTCTAGAAGATTAATTGGAACTACTACGTGAGATTCTTTACCTTCAGAATCATAAAGGTACTGGAAAGAATGGTTTAAGTTTTCCGCTGCTCCCATAGTAATTTAATTATGCCACTTATAGGTAAAAAATTGGTAATGAACCTATTATTCTTTTAGATCCTTTAAGCTGTATAATTCGGGTACATCTTCCATGCCAGCCATAGCTTGAAATAGTGAGAATTTAGACCAGTCTAAATCTTCATTCTCTAACTGCGTGTCAGTATTTTTTAGGCTAAGGAAATCAATAACTTGCTCCTGCTTTTCTTGAGGTAGATTTAACAGCTCAATTTATTAATATCTTAGATAATTTTTCAATCCCTGAAGCTTTTGTCAAATGGGCTAAAAAATGGCTTCAAAATGAAATTGAAGAATCATCGCTAAAAGAAAAATTTATTTGGGAAAAACAAAAGCAAGAAATTGATCTATTAAATACTAAAATTAATAGACTTTTAGATCTTAGACTTAATGATGTTATTACAGTCGATGAATTTAAAGAAAAGAAAAATTCTTTGATGTTAGCAAAAAATGCTATTGAGAGTCAGATTTTAATAAATTCAAAGGCTACAGATTATAGAATGGACAAAACTATAGAAGTTTTTGAATATTGTAAAAATGTAAAGAAAAGGTTTGAAGCTGGTTCTCCAGAGCAAAAGAAAGCTATTCTTCAATGTTTGGGAATGCAATGGTTCTTAAAAGATGGCACATTAACCGTTAAAACACCTAAATATTTAGAGGGGGTAACTTCTTCTGTTAGGTGTTCATGGATACATGATCCAAGGTTTCCCACCCTAGATACCCGCATCAACTCTACTCATTCCCCAGAAGAGAGAGCATTAATTGAAAATGGTGGAGGCGGAGGGGAACTGCCCCCCTCGTCCGAAAAAGCTTTATTAGGAAGTACTACAAGCTTAGCCTACGGGTCTGATCTTTTACCGTGCTCATGATCGCAGGCAATCAACGGGTTCTTAAGCCTTTATCTTTATTCTCTAGCCAAGCTTAATAAAATTCTAGAAAATGCACTTACTAAGTGTTGTGCCCTACTTTAAATCCTCAGTAAGCCAAATTTATAGTAGGAAAGTCAGCCACAGTCTGTCGGGCTAATTTGATAGGAATTGACTAAGCAGCCAATTTTTGTCTATCAAATGAAACTACATTATTAACAGCAGTTTCTTGTACTTCGAATTCGTTAGCACTTAATTTGCGCATTGGTTTTAACATGGTCCGATGCTACCACGGCTTGCACTTCAAAACGCAGGTTCTCCGTCAAAGCTAATACGCCCCCATATTCTACCTTTCAGTTTACGAACTGGATAATCAATTTACCCAGAAGATTTCCAATTTTATCATTTATTGGTTATGAAACTACTAATTAACAAATTTACTTAGCTTTGTTCAAAAGCCCAATAATAAGGCCAATAATCAAACACTCCAAAAATATTCCCAGCAACCAAACTTCAGCAAGCAGCATAGGAATCGGCATATAAGCATAGAGACCGAATTGACTAACACCAAAGAGCAAACCCAGAAAAGCACCAAATACCACACCAGATTTCACACTATATTCTTTAACCACTGATTTGTAGAACAAAACACTAAATACAGAAAAGAGTAGCTGCACACCTAGTGACAGTGGAAAGAAGCTTTGCATTTCTTCAGGGCTGCGCCAGAGACTTGCAGTCTCAATATATAAACCTTTTAGGATAAAGCCGTGCAGAATCATTTCAAATAAAAAAACGAAAATGAAGACTACAAGAGAGGTGATGAATATTTTTTTAGCATCCATATTTTAAGCATATCATCACCAAGAATCCGTAATTATACTGATAAATGAATAAGCAAGTTAACATCGTGGTCTAATATAGATAATAATGGTTGGTGAAATTGGTCCTAAACTTAATATTCCAGAACAAGTAGCTAAAAATATTAGTTCAAACAATAATAATCAAACAGAAATAGCTAAACAAGAACCCCAAACAGTCAAAATTGAAGATACTATAAGCCTAGCTGACAATAAAAGGTGGCATCGAGATTTGCTATTTTCGGCTGAAGTCGAGTCAAGCGAAAGCTTGCTTTCATTTGCGAGCGAAAGTCGTAAACACGGAGTTTTCCCCGCAGCGAAGCTGACGGGGTATTACGCAAATCTGGAGAAACACTTTGTGTTTCTGAGCCTTCACAATCAGCGAGTGAAAGCTCTACGAGCTCTCCCTCCCAAATAGCTCAGGCTACGATGCCACTTTTGTTACTCGTTCGTCCTATTCATCTCCTTAGCAGAGCTAAGGAGTATTTCGAACTCATAATAAAACCGAAACATTAGAACCTCCTATAGTTCCAGGCTCTACTGTTGATATAGAATGGCATAGAAGCATTAATATCTCTGGTGACTATGATAATTTCGATAAAGAGAAACTAATCGATAGTTTATCCTCAGTAGTTGGCAATGATAATAATCCGCTGAGTGAAACACAAATAAAGTCAGTCAGAGACTATATAGAAAACACTGAAATATATTACACTGAACAAAAACCAGCAGATAAAGATTTCAGTTCTTACATGGTGGAATCTGAAACTGGTAGTTTCCCTGATAAACTCTTTATCAACAAAGAAAATATTATAAATACTGCGACTAGGGTCTTAGGAAGGGATTTAAGTAAAGAAGAGGAAAAAAGAATTCTTGACTCTGAAGTAGCACGAGAATTGACGACCTTCGCTCTGAAAAATACTTTCGAGGAAACTTCAAAACTTCCAGTAGATCAAAATACAGAAGAAGTAATTAGGCGAACTGTTGCTATGCCAATATCACGAGACTTTGATCCTGGAGAGTTTAACCGAGTAAATATGGCTTTCAAGGGCTATCACAGTAAAAGACCTCTTGCTCCAGGAACCTTAATAGATAAACTATTGATGAAGAAGCTAAATGAATCACCAGAAGCAAAAGCTAAGTTCGAAAAATTGAGATACCCTACAGATCCAGAAAGTGGTAATTACTTGAAAGATGATGGAGGCTTTCATGGAATTTGAGCAAGAAGTGGAGCAGATAATCAAAGATAGTCCACTCATTAATTTCAATAGTATTAATAGTGAAATGAATCCTGAACTTATCCTTAAACCCGAGCCGGATTCTTAAACTTAGTAATATTAGACTGGAACAGTAATTCAACATTACCTACAGGACCAGATCTCTGCTTAGCTATGATCAAATCAGCAACACCAGGCTTCTCTGTCTCGGGGTTATAGTAATCATCACGATAAATCATCAAAACTATATCCGCGTCTTGCTCGATCGAACCAGATTCTCTCAAGTCAGATAGCATAGGACGCTTATCAGGACGAGATTCAACTGCCCTTGATAGCTGAGATAGTGCAATGATTGGTACATTAAGTTCACGAGCAAGAAGCTTCAAACCTCTAGATATTTCAGACATCTGATTCACTCGGTTTTCATTATTACGCCCTTCAATCAACTGTAAATAATCGATAATAACTAAACCTAGATCACCATGCATAGCCTTCAAACGACGACACTTACCTCTAAGTTCCATAACAGTAACCCCAGCAGAATCATCGATATATATAGGTGCTTCACCAAGCTCACCCATAGCAGCTCCTAATCTAGCCCAGTCATCCTCACGTAACTGTCCTGATCTAACTCTAGAACTATCGATTTCAGCTCTTGCACATAAAAGCCTCTGCACCAGCTGTTCTTTACCCATCTCTAAACTAAATATCGCGACTGGAACATTATTCAGAATCGCTGAATTCTCAGCCAAGTTCAGTGCAAATGCAGTTTTACCCATAGCAGGACGAGCTGCAAGAATAATCAAATCACTTTTCTGAAGCCCAGAGGTAAATGCATTAAGATCAAAGAAACCAGTATTCAAACCAGTTAGAGCGTTTTTGTTGGCGGCTCTTTCCTCTAATTGCTCCCAACTATTGGTAAGAATATTCTCGATGTGAGTTAAAGATTCTTTAGATTTATTCTGCGCCAGATCAAAAATAACCTGCTCAGCTTTATCAACCAGTATATCCAAATCCTCATCCGATGTATAACCAAGCTCAACGATCTTGTTGCCAGCATTGATCATATTACGATGAATCGATTTATTTTTTACGATTTTCGCGTAATATTCAGCATTTGCTGCGACTGGAGCTGCATTAGTTAATTCCGCTAGATAAGACCTACCACCCACTTCCTGTAATTGATCATGATTTTTCAGATACTCAGAAATAGTCAAAAGATCAATATTCTCGTTCTTCTCCCCTAGTCTAAGAAAGGCTTCGAAGATTAATTGGTGTGCGGTTTTATAAAAAGAATCTTTCTTGGCGATGTGATCAGTAACTTTGATCAAACACTGAGCATCAGCTAGTATAGCTCCGATTACTGCTTGCTCAGCCTCAAGACTGAAGGGAAGTAGAGCGTCGTTGACTTTACTGATGGTTTCCATATTGAATCATCATATAATATCAGAGTCTTAGCAAAGCTTCACGATAAGTTTTCTACAATATTCGGAGCGCTAGCCATAAATGCTATAATCTATAAGTTTTCCGATCATGATCAACTCGCAACTTTACCAGAAACTTGAAGACACTGAGTCGACTTTCGAATCATATAAAGTGAAGATGTCTGACCCTGAGATAATCCAGGACCAGAAAGAGTTTCAGAAACTTACTAGAGCTTTCAAGAAACTAGAGAAAACCACTGAGAAGTTTAGAAACTATAAATCCCTCATTCAGCAGCAAGATGACGCCAAGCAAATGATCAAAGATGAATCAGACCCTGAACTGCAAGAAATGGCTGAAATGGAATTAGCTGAAGCTGAAGAAAAATTACCTAAACTTGCTCATGAACTTGAAGTTTTACTTTTACCTAAAGACCCTAATGACGACAAAGACGTAATAGTAGAGATACGTGCTGGGGCTGGTGGTGATGAAGCTGCTATCTTCGTTGGTGATTTATACCGTATGTATTGCCGTTACTGTGATAACCAAGGTTGGTCTCACTCAATGTCTGATTATAATGACTCCGGTCACGGTGGTTACAAAGAAGTTGTCTTCGAAGTGAAGGGCGAAGATGTTTACAGTAAGCTGAAATATGAGTCTGGTGTACACAGAGTTCAGCGCGTTCCAGCGACAGAATCCCAGGGTAGAGTTCACACCAGTACCGTTACCGTTGCGATTTTGGCGATTGTAGATGATGATATCGATATTGAAATGAGACAGGAAGATATCTTGCTCACTACTTGTAGAGCTGGTGGTGCAGGTGGACAGAATGTCAACAAAGTAGAAAGTGCTGTTAGATTGGAGCATAAACCTACAGGAATCATCGTTGAGTGTAGAGAAGAAAGATCACAATTACAGAACCGTGAGAAAGCGATGAAGCGTCTTAAAGCAAAGCTTTATGATATGGAGCTTCAGAAGCGTGAATCTGAGCAGCGCGATGCACGCAAAAGCCAAGTCGGAACTGGTGGACGTGAAGAGAAGATTAGAACCTATAACTATAAAGACGATAGAGTTTCTGATCATAGAATTAAACAAAACTTCCCGCTTAACAAAGTTATAGAGGGTGAATTAGTTTTAGTTATTGATGCTTTGGTGAGTTATGATCAGTCAGCTCAGCTTGAAGCGCTTGCTGCTGAGACTAAGTAGTTTCTAGTTTTTGTTTTGATCTTCGTTTGGCTGATTTTGCTCAGCTTGGTTTTGTTTATTAAGTTTTGCTAGATACCCTAGGGATTCGTTGATAGCCTTCAAAGTTCTTGGGAATTCATCGCCTTCTTCATTGATTTGCGCAATAAAGCGTTGAAGATCTTTTAAGTCTTTTTCATATTGCTCAGGTTTTTCTTCGATAAACTTCTGTAATTTACTGCGATCAATACTAGTTACTGGTATTGAGTTTATAACTGTATAGAATTTTTTCACAAAATTTGAATCAGGAGGTTCATAGTTCTTCTTTAAGGATGTTAATTCATTGTGAATTGCAGTACTTAGTCTTCTTTCTTCATCTTTATAAAAACCAGAAGACATAGTAAGTAGAAAATATTTAATCATCAATCCGGTAAGTGCACCACTACCATTAACTAGAAAAGCATTACTTTTTTTATTTTCTTCACAATTTTGGGGAAATGTGAGTAAAGAGTTAGCTCCAGTCTTTATAGTCTTGATTGGTGCTGACTTTAAAGCTTCAGACTTTGAACTTAATTGCCCCATAAGTTCTCTTTGATTGGAAAACTCAGGGGCATAACAATTTACTATTTTGCTTCCACTATTAGCGACCGTTGCACCAATTGTAGCTGCAGTAAGAGTTGGGATTATATATTCGCTTAAAATGTTTTTATGCTTTACTTGATCCATGATTTAGCTAACACACAAACAGCTAATTTAATCATTCGAACTTAGTTCTTTAAGTAAGTTATTAAAACCCTTGAGGACTTCTTCTCCATATCCGTCTATAATCATTTGACGTGCTAGGTAAAAATTTAGCCTTGCATTGTCATCCTTAAAATTTATCTTTAGTGCTTGTTCTTCATTCAAAATACTATCTAAATAATCAATTAATACCTCAGCCTTATCAGGATTATCCATTAATTCTTTTATAAGTCTTAGTTTATTTTCTTCGTTATTAGGATCTTTTTTATACGTACCTAAAATATCTGCTATTCCAAAAAAGTTGTCTCCTTTTGCTATTATTAGTTCCCCCGCGATATATTCAGGATCATTACGAGCAGCTACAAATACAGTAAGACCTGAAAGAAATGCTCCAGTCACACCTCCCAATATAGTACCAATGGTTCTATAAAAAGCACTTGTAGGTATACAGTTATCTGATTTGGTTTGAGTATCTGTAGAAACTTCTTCATGAAGAAGCTTAGTTGTCTTTTCCTTATTATCTATATCTGGATTTAGACATATTTCAGATGGCGTTAAAGCTAAACCAGTACCAAAACCTCCTAGGGAAGTTGATAAAATAACCCCTGCTGCGTGGTTTGATATAAAATTGCTTACATCCCCTCAACATGCTCAAAATAATACCACCGTGTAATTACAAATTACTCCTACTTTACAAATTATTAATTTTCCCAACTCACCCACAGAACAAGCTATCATCATAAGTATGAGTGATAAGGCTGAAGAAAATTCCAAGCAGGAAGAAGAAAACCCAGCAATTAAATCTTCAGATGATTTCGATAAAGAAATGGAAGAATTCTTTACCATGAGAGCTATGGAACGATCACAAACTATCCCTACTGAAGATGGAGACTCAAGCTCCGGTGACACTTACCAAATCGAAAAAAAATGGGACGCCAAAGAATCAGCGATGTCTGGTTGTTGTATGACTGGCTGCCACAACTGCCCCTGGGGTTATAAATTACCTTCTGAGAATCAATAGCTGCGTTGCACAAATTATTCGAAATCATCATTGACCTCAAGTCAACTCAGCTTTCTCATAATTTGCAAGCCTTGCCCTTAATCCTCATAAAGTAATTTAGAATTAGGCTGAGGCTTCTGAGAATCAATAACTGCCTTGCTGATCCAAATATTCAAATATTTTAGTCCAATGAATCGCCTCAATATCCTTAGTAAGTGCCATGGAATCCTTTCTATTACAGAGGAATAAACCTTTAGAGCCAGGCTTAAGCTTAATGAGTTTCACCAAATTACTGTAGTGATGCTTTTCAGGATCTGCTGTAATTTTTATTTCTACGAAAATAGTTTTGCCATTAATTTCTAGAACCAAGTCTGCCTCAAGTCCATGATTATCTCTGAAGAAATATATTGGAGCTTTTTCTCCACGATTATGAAAATACTTATAAATCTCAACTATAACTAAGTTCTCAAATAAGTGACCAGCCATTACTCCTTCTCTGATCGCCCGAGCATCTCTATGACCAGTGAGATAAGCTGTGATAGCTGAATCTATAAAATAAATTTTAGGAGTTTTTATAATACGCTTACCCAAATTACTAAAGTAAGGTTGCAGCAGAAAAGCAATCTGTGATCTTTCAAGCAAACCTGTCCAGTTCTTAATCGTAAGAGCACTCACTCCAATTTCTTTAGCTATATTTGCAAAAATAATCTCCTGCGCTGTTCTAATAACAACAAGCTTGATAAATTGATCAAAGCTCCCTAGCTTATCTTCACGCAAATTCTGTTTAATATCTCTATTGATAAGGGACTCCAAATAGTTCATATACCATTTATAAGAATTACGTTTTTTTCTCAAATGCGGCTCTGGAAATAAACCTTGGGCTACTATTTCATGCCAAAGTGGCGTATCTCCCTCAGTATAAAGTTCTTCAATACTAAACGGAGTTAAAGAAGCTATAGCAAGTCTCCCAGCAAGACTTTCAAAAACCCCAGACATTAAATCAAATTGCTCGGAACCTGTAAGAATAAAAGAGCCATAGTCTCTATTATTATCAACAGCCATTTTTATATATGAAAATAAATTCGGTGCATTTTGAATTTCATCAATAATGATTGGCTTCTTATGATAAGCAAGAAATAATTCAGGATCGTCTTTAGCTTGCGCCCTAAGCCTGAGATCATCTAGGCTAATGTACTTATAATCAGGAAAAAGCTTTTTAAGTAATGTTGACTTTCCAGATTGCCTAGGTCCAGTTAACAATAGCACTGGAGCTTCTTGCACGGTCTCAAGTAAAGAATCACTTAATTTTCGTACAACGTACTTCATAATAATATTGTACCAAAATCAAGTTGCTTTTAACTTATGTACAAAATTACTTACTATTAGCAGTAGCCCACTCTTTAATTCCTGGAACTTTAGCATCCAAGAACTTCATGAAGCCACCTTTAAGAATAAATTCTTTCTTCAATTTATCTAGTTCAAACTTATATTCTTTGCCTGCAACAGTTAAAACTTGAGTTTCAACATCAAGATCTAAAACCGTTTCATCGTTACAAGCTTGACTAATTTCTTCGATTTGTTCAACTGTTAACTTAACTGGAACAACACCGTTGTTATAACAATTCTCTTCAAAAATTCTTGCAAAGCTAGCAGCAATAACAACCTGAAAACCTCTATCCAGAATAGCCCAAACAGCATGTTCACGCGATGAACCACAACCAAAATTCTCTAAAGTGATAATAAACTTAGCGTTTTCATGAGTGATCGCATCCAAAGGATTATCAGGAACATCCTCGAAAAGAAACTTACCTAAGCCATCTTTACTGATACCAGTAAGGTGCCTTGCTGGAATGATTTGATCAGTATCTATGTTAGATTTAAGAACTTTAAGTAAATTTCCACTCATTTTCATGAGTATTAATTTTAGCAAAATTAGCTTTCTAACTCAAAGGAATTTTCCCTTGCATAGCAAGAATTAGATCTATAAACTCTCTTGCAGCGCCATGTCCACCAGCACGTTCTGTGATGTAATGTATATGTTTAAAAACAGAATAATGAGACTCTGGTGGGCAAGCTGAAAGTCCAGCAAGCTCAAGTACAGTAACATCTATACTGTCATCACCAATAAAAGCAAATTCTTCAAATTTAAGTTCATGACGCGCCAAGAGATCATGGACGCAGGAAAGTTTATCTTCAACACCAACATGAATTTCTTCTAAACCTAAGTCAGTACAGCGATTAATAGTATGCTCGCTATGGCGAGCTGAAACTACTGCAACTTTGATACCAAACTGCATAGCAAGTTTCATGCCAAGACCATCTAAAGCAAAAAATCTTTTCACAAGTTCACCTTCTTTCCCTATGAAAAGCGAACCATCGGTGAGCACTCCATCTACATCAAAGCCAATCATCTTAATCTTCTCAGCTCTTGCTTTTAATCTATCGGATATTTTTTCGAACATAAACTATTTATTACCAGATCATATCATAAGCTGGATTACCCAATGAGCAAGTGATTTTGTTCTGATAGTTAGTGCGATAACTATAGAAGCTTTAAATAAAATCGTGCAAAGTTCAAGATAATTGTATTAGAATCTTATTTTATCAGCAATGCATATTTAAATAATGAAGACTCCAAAACTAGTAGATATAAAAGAAAGGACCCAAAGTTTTCTGAAAAACAAGATTATTGGGCAGAGCTTTTTGTCAGACGAGACTAAGGAAAAAATTCAGGAACTACTCTCTCAAAACATTATGCGTATTCCTGATATAGATGGATCAAGCATTTATCCATTTCCAGAAAGCTTATCTAACGCATATGATAATTTAACTCAAGTTATTTCCCCCAGGAAGCTTGCCGTAAAAAACGAACTGCTATACCCTGTTGCAAAAACTTATTTTGTCGATAAAGGAAATGAATCCTTAGAAGACGTTTTGGATGCTTACCAAAAGTTATTTAATTCATCTAAAGAACACCAGACCATATACAGTAAGCGAGAATATACAGATATTCTTTTGTATATTATAGACTCAAATTTAGTTCAGAATAAACTGAAAGAAAAAACCGCAAAGATTATTCTAAATGATGTTTTAGGGGCAACTCTACTTAGCCTTGAGCAATTAAATTCAATGACTGAATCTTCTAGTACAGATAAAGAATACAAAAGATGCATTTATAGTTTGCACAGACTAACTGAAGATATCAAGGAAAAATCTATTTATAAAAAATTATTTTTAAGCTGCAATGACGGAAACTTAAACAAAAATACAGATACAAAAGAATTACTCAAAAATATAAAAGAAGAGCTGGCTAAATATAAGTTCGAAACAAAGAGTTCAGCTGTTAGAAATAAACATAAAATGATTAATGAATCAATTGATACAGTTCTCCAAAATACTGAAAATAGAGATAAATATCAGCAAAATATCTCTAATGCCAAAACTCGAATAAATAACTGGTCCAAAGCCTCACTCAAGCCAGCCATGTTTTCACTTGCAACTGGTGTAACCATGCTTGCAGGTTCACAAGCTGCAGATAGCAGTTTAGGTTCAAGCTTCGAGATTATCTGCCCCTCCAAACTACCTGTACATGAACAAGTAACTGATTCGAGAGTAATCAAAAAACATCCAATTCATATAAGCAGAAGTTCATTTGAGTGGAACCGTTTTATTCCTGCGCGTGATAATACTAAAGCTATTGCAGAGCTATTAAAAGAAGATCCTTATAAAAATGACACATTAGCTTTTCTTGAAAATATTTATCAAAATTCAAATGACCCGGTAAAAGTTAAAAAAGCTGAATTACTTTTAAAATACTTATCTGAAGCAGGTTTAGATAGGAAAACTATAACTGATGAAGAAAGTATAAGTAGGGAAGCTTCTGAATTAGAGGACCCTCAATTTCAAGAAATTCTTTCCACATTAGCTAAACTCGTAAAAGATCCTTCCTCCTTAAATAGAAATGATTTAATGGAATTCAAGCACAACATGCGCTTAAATCTAGGAGCTGAACAGAATTATGATAATTTCTATACCAAAAAACAAGAATTTATCAAGCTACAAAACTTCCTTAGAGAATTTGTTCCAGATAAGGATAAGAGTTCTTATCATATTAATTTTCTTCTTCAGACAACCATTGATGAGTTTTACAGACATCATGGTGGAAAAAAACAGCTAAAAGCTAACATAGAATCTCTTCAGTCTTTTGTCCAAAAATATACAGAGGAAAGACCGGAGTGGCAGACCTTAATAAATTTAAGTGAATTAACTAAAAAAACTTTTGAAAATAAAAAGCACAGTGCTGCTGAAAGACAAAAACTCCGCTATTTAACTGATTATATAAGGAGTAAAGCCCTGAAACGAACTTACAGTGAAACATTTTATGATTACATCACCAATCTAGTAGCTTCTAAGAATTTTGTTGATAGCTTTATTCAATTTAAGGGTCTAACTGACAATAGCTTACTAGAAATGATGGAAGAAGATTATTCTCTAAGAGAAAATAAAGAATCAGGTCGAGAATATAATGATAGACTCGCTAGTAATGATATTCAAAATATTTTCTTGGATTTAGAAAATAAATTATCTAATGACTTTAATTTAGAAAGAAGAAATAATTTATCACTTGTCGAATTTAGCGATTCCTTTGATTATGGTCCTCAGCAGCAATGGACTAGTTTAGGAGCTAAAGCCACTCAAAGTCTCTATAAAATTCAAAGCAAGGATGCTTGTGATTATAAAGATACGACTTGGGCTTTAGACATTAAAGTTCCTAAGAAAGAAGCCATTAGTTCTAATTTGCTTCGTGAGCTTGGAGATAAATTAGAAGTTCATTTAGATACTTATAATGAGGAATTAAGAACTAAATATCAGGACTTAGAGGTAATCCCACAATTCGAGCATAACTATGAAACTGAGGAAGATAAAGATTTTTATATAATCAGAGTAACCCTTTCAAGAGACGTTCATTAGGTTTATATGACCAAACTAATTCACATTCAAATCTATAGCTTCAAGTAAATCAATAGAACCAATATTTTTATTTACTTTTTTCCCCGAAACCTCTAAGGATAAAGTTACCGGGATCTTTGCAGATTCAGGGAATTCATCATAACTTACAGTACTAATTATAATTTTGTCATTAATTAATTCTGCAGGAACATCATTGACGTATATCGCATCTAGATTATCTTCTAGATTAAAACCATAGGTCTCAATATCACCAATACTGATTAACATTGACTTAGAATAAATGCGTGGATTCGGTCCAATAATCCTAGCTTTGCTAATTCCAAGGAAAGGTAATTGTTCTTCTTTCTTGATAATTTTCAATCTAGAACTAATCAGGCTAGTATCAATTTCTTGAGAGAAATCAGCAATATATTCAATATTTGCAACACTTAAACCAATATCATTGAAATAGTTTTTTCTATCAATCTTGCCATGAATATTAATCTGAGACTTAGCTTTTGCTTTATTCTTCAGAAAAATATTTATTAGAGAAGCTTGTTTATTTACGCTAACGAAAAAAGCTTCATTACCGCTGATACTAATTTCTTCATTCAGTTCCGCACTTAGTTCAGGTTCGATTTTAAGTAAAATCTTAAGTGCTGCTATTTTGTCTAAGTTCGGTCCAGAAAGATTCAAAAGAAATTCATCAGCCCGAACCTCAGATGAGCAAAGTAAAAAAATAATTAGTATCAATGAAAAAAATTTATTCATATATTTTAAATATTTTGCTCACGAATAGCTTTAGCAAGAAGTGAATTCAAATGATGACCTCCTTGATTACTTATAATTTCCATTTTAATTAGTAAAGGGTTAATTCCAGACAGATAAAGATCTCCTATCAAATCCAAAACCTTATGTCTAGAAGGCTCATCTGCAAATCTAAGTGGCATTGTAAAATCATCTTCAGTAATCCCAACTATCCAACCACTTAAACCAAGCATTTGGTTTTCCATCTCAGTACTAAAAGTTCTTGCATCAGTAATATCTTCTATAGGATTTACCCCTAACTGCCAAGTAAAGCTCTGCTTACCAATCTTTGGATGATTCCAATCCATAAGATAAGTAGCCTTAAAATTCTCATCACTTGGCTTCGCGATAATATACCTATGAGGCTTTTCAGGGTCAACAATTTTGATCTCTTCTTTCAAACTGAGACTTGAGTTAAAAGCTTCGCCCGGAACTAAATTCTTTTCCTTGAAAAGATCAAGCCATAATTTCGATGATCCATCACCAAAAGGCAATTCTTCATCACTAAGATCAACATCCACGTGATTTAAATTAATCAGAGCCGCTCCTGCCATAAAATGCTCTGTAAGACAAATAGTATTAACACCGTTACTTAGAACTGTGTTTCTCTGAGTTGAACTAATACTATCTACATTTGCTGGAACCAGTTCTGAACCATTCACAGAGAATCTAATTCCCGCAGCTTCATTAGCTTTAATTTCAGCTTTAATCTGCTGTCTGCTTATTAATCCTTTCGACTCAAGATCAATATTCTCTTTTAGCAAGCTTGAACTCATTAACTTAATTATACTAATGCCTTAGCTTAATAAAATAATTTTGAAAAAAATCTTATTTTTTTTGTCAGTAATTATAAGATTTGTAGCTTTGCATGATAAAATCAAATTCTCTTTGGCTGGATAGCTCAGTTGGCTAGAGCGGAGGATTCATACCCCTCAGGTCGGCGGTTCGAGCCCGCCTCCAGCTACCATCTTCATTTCTACAGCTGCCCGTAGTAGTTAATATCAAATAAATTGAAATTATTAATGTATTCTTCATTAAATTCTGCACCTTCTTGAGCTGAAATCTTATAAATTTCCTCTAGTAGTTCCATATCACGATACAAAGCAGCTAAATAATTTCCAACTTCATGAGATTCTGAACTTGAGTTTAGAAAAGAAGCACGAGTATAAACAGATTGCATACCAGCAATAGCAGGATTTTTGGGGTGAATAATTTCAGCAATCCGTTTATTCTTATCACCCATTTTGGATTCAACATAGTCATCAACACTATTCCTGTTGATCTTACTAATAGTGTCTATAAGCGCCTTTTGCATTTGCTCTGCTTTCTCACTTAAATCTTGTTTAGACAGAAGAGTTAAATCTTCGTCCAAGTTAATCAAAGGTGGAAGAATAATCACAAATTTAGCGCCGCCTCTATGAAAAATCATTGAATCTACAGATTCTTCTGGAAAACCTTGCTCAATCAATACCGACTTCATATCCTGAGCGATGATATTCAAAATCTTATCGCCAGCATCTGGACCAACAGACTTATTAATACCAGCAAGATTAGTGAAAGTAAAAGCTATTAACAGCGGCTCGAGGTCTTGTTTAGTAAGACCTTGAAGTATCTCCTCTGCTAAATCGATATCTTCACGAAATGATCTTAAAGTTGCAGAAAGCATATCACCGTGATTAGTATTAGTATTAGGATCTCTTTTATTTAGTAAATCTATTGCTTTCATAAACTCTTCTTCTTGAGCTGGAGAAATATTCATACCTTGAGCTTCCATATGATTTTTCCATAATTGAAATTTAGCTTGTCTTTTCTTAGCGATATCAGTAAACAATAATCCGGGTAATGCTTTAAACTCAAGATCTGCAAAGAGATCCTGTGAAGTTTCTTTTAGCTGCAAGCCCTTGGCTTTATCATATACGGAGTTTATAGATTCAAAATATTGAACATAATCCGCCACATCTAAACTTCCAGCTTGCTCTTTACTTATAAAATTATTAGCTAAAGAATTTTCATAGTCAGACTTAGACCAAATATCTTCAACACCATTATAAGTAGATTCATTTTCCAAACTGAGAAGGTATTTAATACTAAGATTTTCCCTCACGATTAACCTACAGACAATTAGATCTAAATATTGAAACTGTTCATCCAGCGAGCTTTCTTCAGAGAAATCATTTGACTTTATTATTTCTTCTTTTAAAATTTCAAACCTTTCTGCTAAATCCTTTACAAAAGGGGTTTTGGGTTCTTCAGAAGATTTTATAAGCTCATCATCAACAAAAGATCTAAGTGAATCTAAAGAAAACCTCTCATCTCCAGAGATAAAGGCATTATAAGCTGCTCCATTCTTAGAATACTCATTATTAAGTTCACTTATAATCTTATTTACAGTTTCTATGAACTCTTGAGGTAGTAAATCACCTTCAGGCTCTATTCGACTCGGATCCACAGTTCCTTTAGATAAAGCACCTACAATTGATTTAGAGTATCCAATCTTTGGATCCAAAGCATTATAAGTACCAATCGTTTTATCGCTATCTTCTTCCTGAAATTGTCTGCTTAAAAGAGATTGAACTTCAAAAAGCAAATTGAAGCCATTATTTATCATACTCGGATATTTAGAGTGCGGATGCCTATCAAGAGCCATAGCCTTAGCATAGCTGCCATAGATATGATGAATTTGATTTACACTAAGCTGCCACTCCTCATCAGTTTTCTTATCTACTGCAATAGCGCCAACTTCATCTCCTCCCATGCCAAAGCTATACACTGAAGATTCTGAGGTTTCACTGAATATTCGATCAGCAATACTACAAAGAGTAAACCCAGCTCTATCTGTTAGACGCTTACCTGCCAATGAGGAGATATTCAGTAATTCTTTATGAATTAATTGAGGATCACTATAATTATTACCATTCTTATCAGTTTCACCAGCCATGATCTTCTCAAGCACCGCTAAATCTCTTTCTAAGACTAAAGAACCAAGAGTTTTAGCTAAAGTATCTTTAACTGATTCAACCTTATCAGGAGATAAATTAACTTTGTACTTATTATCAGTTTTATCAATATCAAGGAGTGTAGTTAGAAAATCATCAACTCTTTTCGCAAAAATATTATTAGTGTTAGCAAGATTAGTAAAATCACCTGCAACAACCTTTAAATCTGTTACATGTTCAAAGACTTCACTACCTGATGTATTCATGGCTGGATTCGCCCCCATACTTGGTAATAATCTTATATATAAATCAGCGAGTGCCATAGTAGCTTTAGAAGTATCTTTAGCAGACCAACCACTTAAATTATGGTGTTTTCCAGA
This sequence comes from Candidatus Caenarcanales bacterium, assembly GCA_022447685.1. Lineage (GTDB taxonomy): Bacteria > Cyanobacteriota > Vampirovibrionia > LMEP-6097 > LMEP-6097 > DT-14. Next base: position 18,410 of record JAKVAO010000026.1, read on the forward strand.
AACAGCTTGATATATAACATTCAGCTCTGCTTTGAATTCTGCAGGAGCTTCTCCTAGATTTTCTTCAGCAATATTTTGTAATAATTCCAAAGGACTGATAAAGCCATGTTTCTTGAAATTCTCTATGATAGTTTCGAGCTTGTCCTGATCAGTACCGGCCATTCTATCTAGAAGATAAGTCTTAAGTTCTTTTGCATAGGGTAACTCTTTTAAAAGGTTGGATAGATCTGCCGTAGCATTATTTTGCACATAGCTTGCAAGCATCAACTTTTGAACACAGGAGCATGAAGGAAAAGATCCAGCTCCGCTTACTCTAAGATTGGGGCGCGTAGATATATGTCTCAGAGTTCCATTGTAGCCTTGAGGATACAAAAAAACTCCCAAATTATTAGCACTAGCCCCCCCTAATATATTCATACATTTATAAAAGTCTTACAAGGGTATTATTTTGACAAAAATGTGAGTAATTTAATGTTTCCCTGAAAGACTTGAGCTGTATACCTTTTCAAGGAAATTCTTAGTGGAATCATGGATATCTAAAATCTTCTCTTCAGAGAAATTTTCAAGATTTTTATAAGCAAATCTTAACCTCATATTAGAAGAAAGTGTCTCTTTATTCCTATCAATAAAATCCCAATACAAATAATTAAATGGACAAGCCGTTTCTCCAGTTTTCTCAGTTACTTTATACTTACAATTTTTGCAATAATTGGACATTTTATTAATATAAGCTCCACTTGCAGCATACGGCTTAGTTGCAAGCTTCCCAGAATCAGCATAAAGTGCCATGCCTAGGGTATTTGGTAACTCAACCCACTCGTAAGCATCAGCATAAACCGATAAATACCAGTCGTGAACTTGCTTCGGATCTATTCCCATCAACAAAGCTAAATTACCTGTAATCATAAGTCTCTGTATATGATGCGAGTAAGCATTTTCTTTAGTTTGAGTCACAACTTGTTTTATACAGTTCATCTCAGTAAGCTCTGGCTCCCAATAGAAATCTGGCAAAGCATTGTGCGCTTCAAGAGCATTCATATCTAGGTATTCAGGCATAAATAACCAATATATTCCGCGAACAAATTCACGCCAACCAAGAATCTGTCTAATAAAACCCTCCACAGCATTAATCGCAGCACGTCCAGCCATATACTCAGATTCAGCTAGCTTGATAAGCTCTCTAGGGTTAAGAAGTCCAATATTTATATAATGCGAGATCAAACTATGGTAGAGAAAGGCTTCACCCTCAATCATCGCATCCTGATATTTCCCGAAATTAGGTAAAAAGTCCTCAAGAAAGTTTTTAAAGATTTTCAGTGCCGAGTTTGCATCTACAGCCCAAGTGAAAGGTTCAATATCACCAAAATTATCAGGAAAAGCTTCCTGAACCATATTTATAACTTCTTTAGTAATTTCATCTGGAGCAATTTCCATTCTTTCAGGAATAGATATTTTACTTTTATTATTGAGGGTTTCACGGTTATCGTGATCATAGTTCCATTTGCCACCTACAGGTTTACCTTTGATATCAATCAAAGTATCTGTTTTCTTACGCATCTCTCTGTAGAAATTCTCCATAAGTAGAGATTTCTTGGACTCTGCCCATTCTTTAAATTCTGCCTTAGAACAGATAAAACGATTATCCTCTAAAATCTCAAGTTCACAACCCAAATCTTCTTGCCAGCTTTGCTGCATCTCTAGAACTCTATATTCAGAAGCTTCAACACTGATAATTTGTGAATATTTGCTTTTGCTCTTAGTTAAAAAGCCTTTCAAAGTCTCAGTAAAAGAAGTTTTAGATTCAAGACTCTGAAGCTTGATATAGCTTAGCTTATAGCCTTTAGATTGCAATTCTTCAGCAAAATGCCTCATGCAAGAAAATATAAAAGCGAGTTTCTTCTTATGGTGCTTAACATAGCTAGCTTCATCCATGACTTCCATCATCAGAATTTCATCCTGATCTTTATCTAAATGATCAAAAATATTTAGATTATGACTTAGCTGGTCTCCAAGAATAACTGCAAGTTTGGACATAAAATTTCTACCGTTCTCTTTATATCATTTATCATCTTCAAAAATTTTGTGATGTCTTTAAATTCAGAAATTTAATATTATTGCGCTTATCTTAACCAAAAATTAAATTCGATCAGTTAGAGAATAAATAAATGGGTGTGTTTGAATGAAAAATAAATTTTCTAGTAGTAAATATCGGCTAATGATAGCCCCTTATCAGCCAACTGATCCTAATTTTATGATCACGGCATCGCAAGGGAAAATTCCTAGGCCAACTAATATTGAGTCGCCATTTAAAGATGGTCAGAAAGTAGCAAAAGCTGACTTAGAATTAGGATCTGATTTAAAACCACTTCCAGACCTTGAAGGTGGTCCAAGTACTGTTACAGAACAAGACTTTAAAACTAATGAGGATGGTGAAAGACTATATACTTCAGCAGCATTAGTCGATGAATTAGGCATAGATAAAAAATTTGCTGACAAAATCATAGGAGATAATAAAGAAGGTCTAACAGAACAAGAACTTTTCGCTAGGGTAAGAGAAAATACTGTCTTTGATACCAGTGTTAAAACTGAATCTGGTGAAATTTTCTCCACTGAAAAACAATTTGATCCTGCAAAATTTCAAAATTATACAAATGGTTCTCTCTTAGCTAAAATTGACTCACTTAATGGTAGAGAAGATATTGGTTATGAAGATGGTAATCTAATCTGGGCTGAAAATGCTGGAGCATCTACAGTTGCAGAAGAAACTTCAACTACAAGTGTTTCAGAGAATATATCAGCAGGTCTGGATAAAAATTTACAATTGAATCCAGAAAACGAAGCAGATAAAAAAATTATTGATGCAGGAAAAGATAAAGTAACCGAAGTCTTGGTTCAAAGAATGCAGAATGGTCTAGATGATCCTAATGGAATTATAGAAGACGAGAAAATTAAATATGAAGGAAGCTTTGATGCTAAAGGCTTAGCTACAGCTAATTCACAAATCAATATTTTCTCCTATGAAAATGAAGATGGCCAACAACAGTTCCTAGCCTTAGATGCTGATGGGAATATATTTGAAAATTTCAAAGAATTCTCTCAAAAATTAGGAATTGGTGAAAGGGGTAGTGATGATCCATCACAAGAAGCTTTACTAACAGGTTCTGATAAAATCAATGCAAATAATTATTTGGTAAGTGAAAGACTCTGGTAGATTCAAAACCTATAAACAAGTCCAGTACTGATACCAAAACCTTCTGTGTTACTATTCAGTCCCCAGAAGGTATTAAAGTCCCATATTAGATTTTCTTTCAAAGCATAAGTGGTTCCCACTGTCGCACCAAGAATATCTTCAGCCCTAGAGCTAAAAACCCATGAGCCGAATATTTCTGTGAAAATTTGCCACCTTTGATTTATCTGATAACCAAGATTAAATACATAAGGTAACTCCGCTAGCTGTCCATCATCACTAGAAATAGTTCTTCCAGATCTAAATCTAGGACCTAAATTAATTAGAGCACTCCATTTGTCTCCTATAGGTTTAGCAATCAAGAATTTATAGAAATGATTAAAACCAGAGTTGAAGAAATGCGTGTCACTAAGTGGTATCGAGAAATGATTAATCAAATTCACTTCAGGTATATACCACGCCTTCTCTGCTTGCTGAGCTTGAATTAATGCAAGTTTATAACCAAGATCCAAACTATCAAAGCCAACTTCACTACTATTAATATTAAGTCCACTATTTGCAACACGAAATTCAAGCCTATCTTCGATCAAACCATAACGCCATAAACTAGTACCTAATTTATGAACAAATCTTTTACTCGTATCGAAATCTCTAGCGTAATCCCAAGCCCCAAATTCAAGTTGAATTTTCTTTGGCGGCACAATTCCAGTAGAATCAGAGATACCACCACGCTCAAAGCTAATCACTTCAAAATCAGCTGCTTTTGCTTCTAAACTAAACCAGAGCAGGCTTAAAATCAGGATAAAACCTGAGATCAAGCGTATGCGGGAAATAGAAATTTGGCTCATGTTTGATCACCTCAATATTAGCAGGACTATGTCCACCAAGTTCAAAACAAGAAAGCATACGACCATCTGCTTCATTTTCATTAACTGGATAAGTCTCATAGTTACGTCCACCCGGGTGAGAAACATGATATTTGCAAGCACCTATGGATCTACCATAACGCTTATCTACCAAATCAAAGACTAGTGGTCCATGAGCTTGAATCATTGGATGCAAACTAGAATAAGGTGACCAAGCTTTAAACCTGATAGCTGCAACATATTCTCCAGCCCTCTTGGTGATTTGTAGAGGAACTTCTATACCGTTGCAAGTAAGTACATGTCTTTCCTGAATTGCTCCAGTCAACTTCACCTCAATCCTCTCTACAGAAGAATCTACAGCTCTACTTACCCTAGAACCATTCATCTCTTCACCCATAACCGGCCATGGCTCAAGTGCTGTGCGTAATTCAAGTTTGATACCTTCTATATTCATCTCACCAAGCTTTGGAAATCTGAAATTATAGAAAGGCTCAAACCAAGAGCTTTTGAAATCATAATTAGACTCACGCAGATAATCTAAAACCTCATGGAAATCCTCTAGAAGATAAGTTGGCAGCATAAATCTATCGTGCAGCTTAGTTCCCCAGTTGATAAGTTTTTGTTTATAAGGCTTATTCCAGAAAGCAGCTATAGCTGCTCTAACTAGAAGTGCCTGTAATAGATTCATCTGTGGGTGAGGCGTCATCTCAAAGCCACGCATCTCAAGCAAACCTAATCTGCCAGTATTGCTTTCAGGATTAAATAGTTTATCTATGCAGAACTCAGCTCTATGAGTATTTCCTGTGATATCAACCAATAAATTTCTAAATATTCTATCCACTAACCAAGACTGTGGTTTCGATTCTTTAGCTAAATTATCTATCTGATTAAAAGCAATTTCAAGCTCATATAAAGAATCAGACCTCGCTTCATCCACTCTCGGGAATTGACTTGTAGGTCCAATATACATAGCTGAGAATAAATAAGAAAGTGAAGGATGATTCTGCCAGAAAGCAATTAGACTTCTAAGTAGATCAGGTCTTCTCAGGAAAGGACTATCTTCTGGTATAGCTGCTCCCATAACTATATGGTTACCACCACCAGTTCCAACTCTTTTACCGTCTAGCATAAATTTCTCAGTTGAAAGACGAGCGAGACGAGCGTTTTCATAAATAGTATTAATTACATTCTTCAGATCTTGCCAGTTAGAACTTGGTTGGATATTCACTTCTATAACACCTGGATCAGGAGTTACACTAAAATTCTGAATTCTAAGATCTCGCGCAAGTGGATAACCTTCAATAACTATAGGCAAGTTCATCTCAGCTGCTGCTTTCTCCAAAGCCACTAGAAGCTCTAAACCATGCTCCACAAGATATGTTGGAGACAAAAACACATGAACTATTTCAGTTCTCACTTCAACAGCAATTGCACTTCGAATCAGACCGCTAGGATCATTCTTAAAATCTTTATCAGAGACCTTTCTTGTTTTAATAAGTTCACTGAATTCAGTATAGCTCGGGAGCTTAGATTTTTGGTCAAATGGACATCTAGTTTCTCTAAATTCATCATTTGCAGCTTCAACGTATTGAAGATCAGCCAAAGGCAAACGCAGCCCAGCAGGAGAATCACCAGGAATAAGCCTTAGCTTCGAATCGAACAAATCCCATTTATTACTTATCCATTTATCTCTAGTTGGTGAATGTAATAGTGGAAGCACGAAAGCTACTTCTTTATTCTCTTGCTCTTTTTTTATCTCAGCAATTTTTTTAGGTTTTCCTTTTACAAAGTAGCCTCTAGCGATATTAATGAAATGCTCTTCAGATTCATAAGCTGGAATGATATAGGATTCAGGAATTCCTAAATTATTTGCAAGCTTAACTAGTAATTCTTTAGCCTGTTCTAGATTCTGTCCCAGTGGAATATCCGGTCTTGCTAGTAAATTTTGATCCGCCCAGATAGTTTCATTATCACCACCCATCCGTGAGATACAGTTCATAGACCAACGCGGCAACACTTCACCTGGATACCACTTACCTTGTGCAAACTGAAGAACAGATGATTTAGCAAAACGATCTTTCAGTCTATAGAGCAGATCTAAGGCAAGCTTGGTTTTATTTTCACTAAGTGCAGTATAATGCCATTCCTCTCCAGATCTATCATCCAGCGAAACGAAAGTAGGTTCACCTCCCATAGTAAGTCTAATATCATAATCCTGAATATCTTGGTCAACCTGCTCAGCGAGTGTATCTATTTCCTGCCACTCCTCCTCTGTATAAGGCTTAGCAACTGGCTTATCTTCTCTAACCCTAATCACCTGCATCTCATGCTGCATATTACTTTCACACTCATCGATACTCCCTGAAATCGGAGCAGCACTAGAAGGATTAGGGCTAGCAGATAGAGGTATATGTCCCTCACCAGCAAAAAGACCTGAAGTAGCATCTAAGCCAACCCAGCCAGCACCAGGCAAATAGACTTCAGTCCAAGCATGCAAATCCGTGAAATCTTCTTCTGGACCTGATGGTCCGTCTATTGATTTTTCATCAGCCGTTAATTGAATTAAATAGCCTGAAGTAAACCTTGCTGCTAGCCCTAGATGCCTAAATATTTGACAAAGCAACCAAGCCATATCGCGGCAAGAGCCACTTTTTAGTTTGAGAGTTTCTTCACAGCTTTGAATCCCAGGCTCTAAGCGAATCAGATATTTAAGTAACTTATAAACTTTTTGGTTTACAGAAACCAGAAAATCTATTGTTTTCAATTTCCCGTCATCATTCCCAGTTTTCTCATTTTCTAGATTTTGAAATTTTTGAGCTTCAAGATCTTGCTGAATCTCTTTCAACATTGCTTTAAGCAATTTACCTTTCTCTTTAATCTCCAGATAAGGTAATAGTTCTTCCTTTAAATCCTCACTGTAAGTAAAAGGAAAAGTCTCGACATATTCTTCTAAGAAAAAATCAAAAGGATTAAAAACTCGAATTTCAGTTACTAAGTCAATCTCGACTTTAAACTCTTTAGTTTTCTCAGGAAAAACTAGCCTTGCAAGATAGTTACCGAAAGGATCTTGTTGCCAATTTATAAAATGATTTTCAGGTGTGACTTTTAGGGAATATGATTGTATTCTTGACCTTGAGTGCGGTGCAGGTCTTAATCTTATTGATTGCGCACCCAAATTAATCAAGCGATCATATTTGTAATGAGTTTTGTGATTTAACGCTATTAATTTAGCCATATTAATAGTATATAATGTGATTACAGGTTTAAGCATTGAGTGATATTTTTGCACTAAATTTTGACGGTTTAAGCTCTCCTTCCATAAGCTTAAATATAGCGGAGGCTGCTCAGGGGCGGCATCCTTTCGGTTGGGGTTTCGCTTGGTACCCTAATGACTACCAAGGTGCTTCTGTAGCTAAAGACCCAGCTGCTAGAAATGCTCAGATTCTAACCGAAGCTCTCATGGACTGGGAAAACTTCAGATCAACAGTTTTCATCTCCAAAATCTTAGGTGCAGCTCAAGGCTATACCAACCATGAAACTCAGCCTTTCTCCAGAAGCTTTGCTGGACGTGATTGGATATTCATGCATAACGGTGATCTCGATAAAATGAATCTCTATAAACTGCACGCAAACAAATCTCGTTTCTTAGAGCCACTTGGCACCACTGACTCAGAGATAGCTTTTTGTTATTTATTAGGTTTGATGTACGAAAGCAAAGCCCGCAAACTTGCAGATATAGAACCAGAGAAACTAGAAACTTGGTTCATGGAATTAGACAAGCTCGGTAGTGCTGACATCGTAATCACAGATGGACTTACACTTGCCTGCTATCAAGGAACCCAGTCACAAACTCCTATTTATTTCACTAGAATTAAGCCAAGCAGCGAAACCAAAATATTCAACTCAGAGCAAGTATCACTAGAAATCAATGACCCACGTGATTCATATAGAACAGCACTTATTTTCAGCAGCTCAAAATTCAAACACGGTAACTGGCAGCAAATGCAGCCTGGACAAATGATAATAGCGAAAAGAGGAGCTATTGCCTGGAATAATAAAGCTGGTGAAGAAGTTGCGCCAATCTACCAAAGCCTTCAAGCAAGCCCAGGACAAAAAAACCTCAAAGATAAACATAGATCACTACAACAGTTACAAACAAATCAATCTGCTGTAATTCAAGATTTAAATCCTCCTCAAGCCCTGCCATCTATTACCAATATTAGATCCATCACCCACACTCAAGATGGACAAGCTTTAACTTACAAAATGTATGAAATCAGTCATACTAGCCGCTATAGCTACAGCGAAGCCGTTGAGCATAGTACCCATAGATTCAGGTTACAACCTCTAGAAGATAAGGTTCAGGACTTACTAGTCTCTGAGTTAAGTGTCAGCATAGAAGGTGAAGAAATTCACTATGAAGATGTATTTAGTAATCAGTGTGTACATTACAGCATTAACATGCCCTATAAAGAACTCACCATATCAGCTACTAGTAAAGTGAAAATCTTCCAAGTGCCGCCAGATGACTACAATCTATCTAGCCGTAGAACTTCAATGCCACTAGTTTGGATGCCATGGCAAAGACAGATGATGAATGCTTACCTACTTCCAGAGGAGCTTCCAGAGACTCAACTCTCTGAACTTACCGAGTATGCAATGAGCTTTGCTGAGAGAAATGAATATCACCTAGTAAACACCCTAGAGGATATGAATCAAACTATCTATAAAGATTACGACTATATCCAAGGTAGCACTTCACTCAGCACCACACCTTTTGAAGTTTACGCGGCGAGGAGAGGTGTTTGCCAAGATTTTGCTAATTTATTTATTTGTTTGTGTAGGCTACTCAGTATTCCAGCGAGATATAGAATGGGATATATTTTCACCGGCTCTAACTATGAAAACAAATTACAGTCAGAAGCTTCACACGCTTGGACAGAGGTTTACCTGCCATATATAGGCTGGAGAGGATTTGACCCAACCAATGGCTGTAGAGTAAGACAAGATCATATTAGAGTTGCCTGTGGGAGAAACTATCGTGACGCGACACCAACCTCTGGGACTATCTATAGGGGTGGAGGACTTGAAACTTTAGCAGTTGAGGTTAAAATTAAAGAAGTATTTTCTGGTGTGTGAAATTAATGAATTTTGACGAATATCTTACAGAAGAATTTTATGATGAGTTGTTTGAAAGTGATGGCAAAGCACGAAATTTCGTAGTCCCTCTAGTAAATAAAATCAATAGTCTTTCCAAACGTGAACTCAATAGAAAAAAATTTGCTGCTGAATCTGCACTTAAACAACAGGGAATCACCTTCAGTGTCTATGGTGATAAAGATGGCATAGAAAAAATATTCCCCTTCGATATTATTCCAAGGGTCATACCAGGAAAAGAGTGGTATCAAATAGAGAAAGGACTTCAACAGAGAATAAAAGCACTTAACTGCTTTATTCATGATGTCTACAACGATAAACAAATTTTCAAAGACAAAATCGTCCCCGAAGAATTAATCTACTCCTCAAGCTGCTATCTCCCTCAGTGTGAAGGTCTCAAACCTCCAAAAAATATTTGGATTCATATTACCGGAACTGATCTAGTCAGAGACAAAGAAGGTAATTTCTATGTATTAGAAGATAATCTCAGATGTCCTTCTGGGGTTTCCTATGTACTAGAAAACAGATCAATACTCAAAAAAACTTTCCCTGATCTATTCCAAGCAATGAAAGTAAAAAGAGTTTCCAACTACCCAGATCAGCTCTATGAGACGCTTAGGCACTTAGCTCCAGAGAATAACGAGAATCCAAATATCATAGTTCTAAGTCCAGGAATCTATAACTCGGCATACTTTGAGCATGCTTACCTAGCACAAGAAATGGGAGTCACTCTAGCTCAAGGTTCTGACCTCACTGTAATCAATGACGAGGTAATGCTAAGAACAACTAAGGGCTTCGAGAAAGTAGATGTAATCTACAGAAGAATTGATGATGACTTTCTAGATCCGAGTGTCTTCAACCCAGAGTCTTTACTCGGAGTGCGAGGCTTAATGCAAGCTTATATGAAGGGAAATATTGCACTAGCGAATGCTCCAGGGACTGGGATAGCAGATGATAAAGCAATCTACGCCTATGTTCCACAGATCATAAAATACTATCTGGATGAAGAGGCTATCATCCCTAATGTTCCAACTTATCTCTGTGAGAATAAAGAAGACCGAGAATATGTCCTGGATAACATCAAAGACCTAGTGGTCAAAGCCGTAGATCAATCTGGTGGCTATGGCATGTTGATTGGTCCTAAATCTAAGAAAAAAGAAAGAGAAGAGTTCAAAGAAAAAATCAAAGCCGATCCAAGATCTTATATAGCTCAACCGACTCTTGCTCTATCACGTTCCCCAACTATAGTTGAAGACAGTATTGAAGGCAGACATGTTGACCTGAGACCTTATATCCTATATGCAGATGATATTTTTGTGAGCCCTGGAGGCTTAACTAGAGTTGCTTTAGTGAAGGGATCACTAGTTGTGAATTCCTCTCAGGGTGGAGGTAGTAAAGATACCTGGATATTAGAAGAAGATTATAGTTAGATGTTAAGTAGAGTTGCTAATTCAATTTACTGGCTCAGCCGCTACCTAGAGAGATTAGATAGTATTGCAAGATTTATTAATGTTAATTACTTTCTCATGCTAGAGAAGGGTGAAGCAACTGACGGTAAAACCCAGTGGGATCCACTGATCTATGCATCAGGAGATCATAAAGATTTCTTCCAAAGATACAAAAAAGCTGATGAGAAAAACGTTATCAAATTTCTAAGCTTCGACAAAACAAACCCAAACTCGATACTATCCTGTGTAGAAGCTGCTAGAGAAAATGCAAGAACAGTTAGAGAGATTATTCCAACTGAGCAATGGCAGACTATAAATGATCTATATCACTTCATCAAAGATGAATCCAAGAAGAAGAAACATAGTAATCTACAGGATTTCTACAAAAAAATCAAAGACTATAATAATCAGACCATAGGGCTTACACTCAATTCCCAATTAAGAAACCAAGCTTGGCACTTTCTCAGACTCGCAAAGCTACTAGAACGTGCTGATAAAACCGCAAGGCTCTTAGATGTAAAATATTTCTCACTTTTACCCAATCTTTCTTACGTAGATAGTCCCTACGATGCAATAGAATGGGGAGCTGTGCTGAAATCAGTGAACGCATTTCAGATGTACAGACAAACATATCATAGAGTAAGTTATGAGAATGTCAGCGATTTTCTGATCAATAACCAATATTTCCCTAGGTCTATCTGCTACTGTGTTAGTGAAGCTAGTAAGTCTCTAGCAGAGATCATTAGCATAATAGGAATAAATGTCGAAGCTTCTAAGTATATGGATGACTTGGAGACTATGATCAAATCTAAAGACACCAAGAGCATTCTCAGAGAAGGTTTACATGAATTCGTTGATGCATTTCAGGTTAAGTTAAATGAGCTTGATGAGGCTATATATAATTCTTTCTTTGCCTTGAAAATTTAGCTTTTATTAACACATTATCTTAACCTGTCGTGCTATTATTTTGAGCCAAACTCGGGGTATTGTGTTGTGAATAGTATCAAAGACGATGGCAGCGATAAACTCTATACTAATTATCAGCCATTAAAGCGCCCTGATAAATCGAAGCGCAGTGAAATCAGTAAATTTCTAGATGTATCTTATCAAAACCAAAAAAACCTAGATAGTAAAAAGATTAGACAACCAAGCTATGTAGCTACCCAAAGATGGTTAATAGCAGATACCAAGAATAAACTACACGCAAAAGAAAATATTGATAATAAAGAAGTTGACAGACTTGTTGATTTATCTAATAAGTTAAGCCAAACATTGAGGGGCTTAAATAAAATAATTAGACTCTTTGTCGAGAAAGAAACTGAAGAAGGTGAAACTAAATTAAGGGTAACAACAGATAAAGAGTTTAAAAAGGAAAGAGAAAAACTAGGAGAAGCTGCATTATCTAAAATAAATGTTAGTAAGATAGAACAATCTCTAGAAGAGCTTTTAAAAAGCTACAGAGATAATTCTCATGAACAATTACAACGAAATTTTACTGATTTAGAAATACATGAAATTAAGAAATTATCGATAGCGCATACTTTCACTAGCACTCCGTCATTTGCAGAGCAACTTGAATCTAAGTCTGATTATAGACAAATAGTCGCAGACTCACTTATAAAGGCAAAAAATGATTTAAATAGGTTTCTTATAAGAAGTGAAAATATTCTTCAAGGAAAAAATGGGATCATAGAGACAGTTGATAAAAATTTGCTTTTTGAGAAAATAAGTACGCTTCAGATACAAAACGATAAAGACATCATCTTAGATTCTAACTTTCTAAAGGTGATAGAAAATCCCGATCAAACAAAAACACTAGTTCTCAAAGACACAAATATTTCTGAACCTATGAATATAGATATAGATCTAGTATGCACGATTATTGAAAACTTCATACATAACGCTAAAGCTGGTGCAGGAGAAGCTCTTCCCATAAAATTAAATATAAAATTTAAGCGCGAAGGTAAGTTTCAATACTTAGAAATTGGTACAGAAAACGGTATAGAAAATAGTGTAAAGAGAAGTAAGGAAAAAGGCAATGAATATAAATTCTTTTTTAATCAAGAAGAGTTTAAAGAAAACATAGCAAAGTTAGGCGAAGAAAGATTCACGACCAAAGAAGATAATGGCAAAGAAAGTAATAAGGAGAATAATAGCAATGGAACATTCTTAATGACATTATTTTCATTACTTAAAAATATCTATAAGGTTAATTACCCTCAAATAAAAAACATCGCAGAAAAGATACCTTACAGATATAGCAACGATGCCTTGAGTGAATTAAATCAAGGTCAGGACGTGGATAGATATAAAGAAGATAATCTGAAAGTTATAGGAAAAGATGATTCAGGAAACTATACACATAAACCGCAACTCTTCAAAATTCAAATTAAATATCCTATAGGTATGCTAGAAGATAAATCTAATTCTCGCACCGACTCAATTCAAGCCAGTAAGTCCCATTAAATATTAAACACAAAATATCATCCTTACTAAAAGTATGATTAGAAGAACCTCTAAGATTTAATTCATTCGAACATTATCAGTAACAGTAATATAGTTATATCCGGAAGCATCGATTTCTGCATCAACCCCCAAACCTTGAATATCTATAGCAGAGTCTCTAACTGAATTAGGAGTAAGTCCAGATGTCGTCGCCAAAGTCCCAGAACTTGGCAAACTCAGATTAGTAGTTCCACTAGTATTAAATACAACTGCGTTGTTACCACTTAAAGTAAGTGAATTACTGCCATCCTGAATTTTCCTGGTAATGTAAACTATTTTGTGTAAATTCCAAATTTTGCTATTTTTTGTTTTATCAGCTCCGGGGTTAAAAGTTTAAA
>JAKVAO010000027.1 GCA_022447685.1 Candidatus Caenarcanales bacterium
AAAGATTAGGACAATCTGCAATTCTAGCTTGCCAAAACATATTTGCTGCTAATTTTCAATTTACCTGAGTAGTTACACTTCTCCAAAGCTATATAAAACTGCCTACGGTTCCGGTCATAGCCTCTAAGACTGTTAGCTAAAGAATTCTCCTTCATCTCAAAACTATCCTCAGAACGAAGCTTGGAAATAATTTTCGTAGCCATATCAAAAACACTTGAAAGCCGATGCTGATTTAGAAACTTATGCATACTATCTTCTACAAACTGAGTCATAGCTTGAGCCTGTGCTAATGTTTCCATTGACACAGAACTATGATTTCTAAAATCATTTTCTAAACAATGCAAAATACCCGCTAGTTTAAATAAAGTTTCTCTCCAATATCTATCTAAACAGCTAATTATAATATCGTTGTTCCTAAATTTATTTTTCTTTACTTGAAACTCTTCAAAGATAACTGTTTCATAATAATTGAGGGCTTCTTCATTTAAGCTCAATCTAACAATTTTTGAGCTACAAAGTCCAAAATTCCACATATCTTTAAGCTTGGGCTTTATAGGATCTAGATTAAGAAGTTTTTTATTTCTTCTAGGAAAAGCTACTTGGGGCTTATGATTATCACAATCTACTAAATTACATCTGGCAAATAGCCCTGAGCCCATATCTTCATCACTGAGAATTTTTGACAAGCTTCTAGTAGTCGCTGGTCCAAATATAGAAAGCAAGGCTTTATTTGGTAAGTTTAAATTTTTATTATTCCTAAAACTAACTAAATTATTCGGAAGATTACCACCGTATAAGCTTATAAAAAGCTCTTTGAGCCCTGGAACTTCCTTTACTTTCTTGAACATCACCGATATTTCTTCCTCTGTAGCCATTAAGCCGTAGCTTGTACCTTCTGCTAGCATTTCAAGGACTCTTTCTAAACTAGTCACCATGGGAAAACTAATCATTTGGCTAACTGGAGCTTTAGGTTCTTCCATCTCTTCTCCTTTCTCTTCAGCTTTATAGTATTTCTTCATCTCTTTTTGATAATGTTTAAGATCATCTACATATTTTTCTTTTAGAGGTTCTTCAAACTCACGAATTATGGCAAGTGCTGGCTTTGCCCCAGTACTTTTACCACAACCACTAGGTCCACTAGGTATAAGCCAAGTGTTTAAGTGTAAATCTGAAGCAGAGCCCTCAATAATCACTTTATCTCGAAGAAAAGCTCCAGCAATGGAAACCGCTGGATAAATAATAGCTGAGTCAGCTACTTCAGTGAAAACATCATCCCTCTCTAGAATAGCTTTCAGACTTGGTGCAAGTTCTGCCCGATTAAGCTCTAATTTACTCCCTGTAATAAGAGAAGTCACTTTTGTATCTATCTCATGATCAAAGAAAAGCTTTCCCTCAAGTGGATCTATAGCTTGCTTTTCTTTTTCATCAAGATATTTTTTAGCCTCCTCATTACTCAGTTTATTAATTTGATCATCTATCCCTTTATCTTCTGGATCTATCATGTTTTATCGACTCCTTTTAAATCGTTATTTCTAAAGGCTTTGCGCCTATTCTATGTAAAAATATTGAAAATTCATCTAATGCCTGTCTCACACTAGGCTTAGTTTTAATATCACTATCGAACAGTAAAAATATGGTTCTATTTTTTAAATTAAAGCGAAAAAGATCTTCCTGAATGCTTTTTGATTTCCAAGCCCAAACTCCTGGCACAGAAATTACTACCTTGTCAAAGCTTGCAAGGCACGAAGCCTTCTTCTCCCCTTCACTCACTATGATTGGGATAGAAGAGTCTTTCATTACTTCATACCAAGTAATAAATTCTAAAAATGGATAAAAAGGTACTAGAGGAGTATTTTTCTTCTGGTAGTACTTAATATCAAAAGGTTGATTAAGATTCTTGTATCGATAAGATCTAACACTGTGCCTAACTGGATCTAGCATAGGTATTCGCCAACCCCAAAACCTATCTTCTTCATATCCATCTAGAGCAATTCGTTTTAAAGAAAGCTTAGAAGAGAATAACTCTCTTAAAATATACGTAGATCTTACTCTCTTAGATACAAGAGCTGCTACTTCGCATTCACTTAAGCTTAAGATCTCATAGGGTTTTAAAATTACCATCCAGCCATCCTTTCAGAGATTTCTTGACCCGAGCTTCTGAGATATATCTCTGTTACTGCTACAGAGCTGTGCCCTAGAACACGTTTCAATTCATCTAAAGATACTTTTTTCTCATAGTGCAAATAAGAAGCGAAGCCTGCCCTGAACTGATGACAGCCACTAGGTAAGTTCACTTCCTGGGTGATTTTTTTCATACGCTTTTGTGCGTAATCTGCTTTGAAGGTATTTCCATTTTCTGTAATGAGAAGTTTTTTGGATTCGACTTTTGGTCTAATTTGATTAATATACTTGGTTAAGAGCTCCAGCAAACCGTCTCTAATACCTAAATAGCGAGACTTACCGCCTTTCGAATGCTTTATAAATATAGTTCGGTTTTTTAAATTTAGATCCTGGATTTCTAGATTTGCAAGCTCGCTGATTCTAACCCCTGTAAGGAATAAAAACATTACTAGTAATAAATCAAATTCTTTATAGTAAGGAGTTCTATTGGATTTTTTTATTGATTCAAGCATTGCTTGATATTCATAGAATTTAATTACATTTCTTACAGGCTCTTTGACTCTTTTAAACCTAATGTCTCGAATCTTTTTCAGAGTAGGCTTTGTTATAAGTTTTTGATCTAACAAAAACATCGCAAAGTGAACAGCCGCAAATTTAATATCTTTCTTAAGCGAGTATTGATCAGGTTTTAATACTTCTATGGCTTTTCTTGTTGCAGATGCTAAATTTTTGCAATCTGGTTTTAAATTTTTATAGATATGGTTGACTAAAGCATTGCAATTCAGCCTAATATAATTTTGACTTGGTGCTTTCTCCCAGATAGTAAAGCCGTTTACACAAGCTTCCAAATACTTTAACAAAAGTTGCTTAAACTCTCCTGGAGCTTTATTTAAGAGGTTTTGGATACGACGATTTCCTATAGCTGGTAATTTTGCCAACATGAATTTACCTTTATTTGTTTCTAATAACTAACTGTTCTTTCTAATGCTGTGAAGAAGCTAAGTTTAACTCCCTAGCTGTTTTAAGAATCATGTAACGTAATGAGGCACTATCACCTATGCCTAGATAACTCGCAATAGATTTTAATTGCCCTACCGTTTCTTTAGTCAGAGAGAAGGTTTTGTTTAAGTAAGAATTATTCATATCCAACATGATCCCATTTAAAGAACAAAATTCAGGGGAGGGGCCGGTTTTTATTTATAGGTATTTTGTTTGAATTCTCTGAAATCTTCCATGTTTTCCCATGACTCATATATTGCGTGTCCTATCTCGGGCTCATCTTTTAAATTCAAGGATTCCCACTCAAAGTCAGGCATTAGCGGTAAAGATTGGTCGCCATGTTCCCAGTTTCTGAATTCATAGTTAGAATCGATGCAGAATAATCTGTTTAAATAAAATAAAAAAATCAAAAGATCATATATCTTTATTTGCTTTATAAAATCCAGTAGTGAGGGTTTTAGAATTTCCAGTATAGACCTGAAATGAAAAAAGAAAGAAGAAATCGGAAAGTTTTGTTCGTGTTTATGATTTTCTTTAATATACAGATAGAGCTGGTCTGAATTTACCTGAATTTTAGTTAGATATCCCATATGATGCCTGAACTTAAGTATATTTGTTCCAATCATCTCATAAATTACATCAAAGTTATTTTGTTGAGTTTCTTTATGGGAGAAGATTGTAAGTAAATATTCTTTTTCAGCTTGAGGATTAAAATCTAGTTTACTCAAGAACTTACATCTTTTATCACGGATTTTTTTAATCACCTGTTTCTTTATGTGCTTGTATATAACTTCAGGCCTGGCTTGCTCTGAGTGCGTTACAAGTTTTAAAAAAGTCTTGGACTCATCTTTAAAGTATTTATAAGCTCTTTTGTTTTTAAATAAATTACCAGTCTGATCTTTTGCATAGTCACCTGAGTTTAAGCAAAATCTATTAAAATCAAAAAGCATATCACCTATGATCTTTTTGTTTTCATGATTATAGTTAGATCTGACCCTAAGACTCGCAAGATCAAACAAAATTAAAATTGTAGGCAATAAATCAAATAGTATTTCTTGGAAATTGTCTAACTGAGAACATTCCGCCCAAAATTTATCTAAAATCGAGAATAGCTTGAAAAAATTAGTGTTTTTTTCTTTATAAAAGGAAATATAGAAATTGATTTTTGCTATTTTTTCATCACTTCCCCAACTAATCCAGCCCTTTTCTTGTCCATCTGACGTTCTGCTTGACCAACCAGTACCTAAATGTTTTAAATCATACTGATACATTTCTTCTGAGATTATTTGTGGGTCAAAAGCTTCTAAAAATTGGTAAGGGTTAATTATTAGTGATACTAACTTTTGCTTCTTAACAAAAATAAAGATATCAAAGCCTTCATAGTTCAGCTTTTCACAAAATCTTGCATCAGGATTTTTTCTACTGACAGCTTCATTAATACCAAATGGATCTTCACCTCTAGTAGATATTAAGCTTAATGGACCAGAATGAGCATAAGGACAACGAGTAGAATGAAAGATCACACCAGATGAGTATTGATTCACTGTTTTGGGGTTTAATAATTTATCTAACCTTGTCTCTGTGTTTGAAAACAGAACCTCATTCCAATTTACATTAAATTTAAAATCACCGAGCTTAAAAAACTTAGACACTAACTCATGCTTAGTTAACACTTGATTAGTCATTACCTATATTTTATACAAATACGATCAAATCAGCAGTTACAAAATAAAAATAAATTAACAAGTTTTCTACAACTTACAACTGACAGCAGTGGTAATACTTAGGTTAAGCATGATGTAATAAACTTATATTAAGTAGACAAAGCACGGCAATAACTCGTATGACCAATATTACAAAATCACAAGATTATAAAGCATTAATCCAAGACATAAAATCCAAAGTTCAATCAGCGCAGATAAAAGCTGCTATTTCAGTAAATAAAGAGCTTTTAAAACTCTATTGGGAAATAGCTCAAATTATTATCGAGAAAGAATCTAACTCAAGCTGGGGTGATAGTTTAATAAAGCAAATTAGCTCTGACCTTAAAGATGAATTTCCTAGTATGAAAGGATTTTCAACAACAAATCTAAAATATATGCGTAGGTGGTATCTCTTCTATGAAAAAAGTCAACAGCTTGTTGACCAAATTACCAGCATACCTTGGGGGCATAATATCGCTATTTTTATAAAAGCTGAAAATACTAATGAAGCTACATTTTATGTTCAAAAAACCATAGAAAACAACTGGTCTCGCTCGGTATTAGTCCATCAAATTGAAAATAACTTATATTCAAGAGAAGCTAAGGCGATTAACAATTTTGAAGCTAAGTTACCAAGTCCACAGTCTGATCTAGCAAAGCAAACTCTTAAAGATCCTTATTGCTTTGATTTCCTGACTCTTAGAGAAAAATACGATGAGCGTGACCTTGAAAATGAGTTAATAAATCATGTTTCCAAGTTTTTATTAGAGCTTGGAGCTGGCTTTTCTTTTATCGGTAAACAATATCGCTTAGAGATTAATGGAGATGAATTTTTCACAGACTTACTGTTCTATCATGTGCGCTTGCATTCTTATGTCGTCGTGGAGCTAAAAACTGTTAAGTTTAAGCCTGAGTTTGCAGGAAAGCTGAATTTTTATGTTTCTGCGATGGATGATCTTTTGAAAACTGAACTTGATAACCCCACTATAGGGATTTTGATATGTAAATCCAAAAATAATACAGTAGTAGAGTATGCCCTAAAAGATGTCAATAAACCTATTGGGGTTAGTGAATATACCATTACTAAAAATCTACCTGATAAGTTTAAATCATCTTTACCAAGCATCGAAGAAATTGAAGCAGAATTAAACGATTAAATTTAACTCTTTGATAGATTTTCTTGTTTATAATTTAACTAGAAAGCGACGAACGCAACGAACGAAGTTTTCAAAGCTAATCTTTAGATTTGGCTTTCCAGTGTACTGACACTAGCGATGGCAGTCGACTCATAATCGATTGGTCGTTGGTTCAAGTCCAACTGGGACCACCATTTTACCCAAACAATTAAATATTAAAGCTGTCGCTAGATTCTCGTATCAAGATTCACAAGAAGGAGCTGATACGTGCAATATATAGGCATTTCAGAGGTTGCTAAGGACCTAAATTTAAGCGACAGAAGCGTTCAAAGATACTGCAAAGAGGGCTTTTTACCAGCCAAGCGAATATACGCGAATGGTAAGTATATCTACCTTATCGATAGATTTGATTATTATGAATGGAAAGGCGTTCATTTCAAAGGAATTAAAGCTCCAAAGCTAAGAAAAGATCTTAGAGTTACTAGAGAGCTCACTAAGGAGGACACATTGAAACACATCGAGATTTGGCTTGATTGGTGCGCCACAGGTAAATTAAATGGTAAGCCTATAGCTCCAAGAACAATAGAACTATATAGATATTACTTCGGGCTATATTTAGAATGCTTAGGCAAGAAACCACGAAGACCGATAATTTCACTGGATAACCTTAGAAAAGCTTTGGGTGAAATATCCGTAGAAAGACACAGCACAAGGCTAAATATATACTCAGCTGTTCAGTCTTACTCTAAGTATTTAATTGAAATAGATAAATTAGAAGTAGAATTCACCGAGCAGTTGAAGAAATTAAGACCTAAAAGGCTACTTCCAGCTAAGAAAACTTACTTAAATGAAGATGATTTCCTTGATCTACTGAATAAAGTATCTAAGCTTAAACTCAAAGAATACGATAGCTTGCTTATAAAAACCCTTCTAATCTTTCTAGTAAATACTGGCTTGAGAAATGCTGAACTATGCAAGCTAAAGCTAAATGACTTAGATTTAAACCAAGCTAAGGTTTTCGTTAAGCTAGGTAAGGGAAATAAAAACAGGGTTGTAGGCTTGAATAAAGAAACTTGTTTATTTCTTCAAGAGTACTTGAAAGCTAGGCTTAAGCTATTCCCTGACTTAGAGTCTAAGGACAATGTTTTTCTGAATTCAAAAGGTAATCCATTTAATATTGAGTCACTCGCTCATAAGATTAATAAAGTATCTAAAAGAGTTGGCTATGATATTTCTCCGCACTCACTTAGAAGATCGTTTGTAACTATTAATGTTAATAAAGGCAGACAATTAGTATTCTTGCAGATAGCTTGCGGGCATGCTGATATCAATACGACAAGGGACTATTGCCAAACAAATGAAGATGAAGTGGTGAAAGCTATGAGGGATTGGTAACTAAGATTTGGGTAAACTCTAAGTTACTGGTAACTCAAACATCTTATACTTGAGTATATGAATTCTGAGAAAAAAGAATACTATAGATTGTTATTAGGTAGAAAGTATGCAGCTGCTCCAGCCTGCTTTGAGAATGGATATATTGGTGTTGATTATGGCTTTACTGTTGACCTTACGAATGATCAATCTAAATCATGGCTGGAATTTAAAGATAAATATATTGAAGCCTACATGAATATTAAAACTGATTCTAGTAAACATGGTGCTGCGCAAAACTTGGGAACAATATCAACTTTTAAACAAATGGCTATCGGTTCAATCGTGATTTGTCCTTTAGATTCAAGCAGCTTAATCATAGGTGAAGTTACTAGTGACTATTATTATGCTGAAGGTGAAAACCTACCTCACAGACGCAATATTAAATTTAAAGATGAGACAATAAGTAAAGAAGAGTTTTCTGAAGGACTTATTAAGGCTATTGAAAATAGAAGAACTTTAAGGCAGTTAAATGAATTCTCTAGTGAGTTGGATTCTTTATGTACTGGAATTAAGCTAGGTGAAAACGACCTCAATAAAGACGAGACTATAGTATTTGCACTTGAAAGTCACCTAGAGAACTTCTTAATCGCAAACTGGGAAAAGACTGAACTTGGTAAGTTATATGATATCTATGAAGAAGATGGGGAAATAACAGGAGAGCAATTCAAGACTGATACTGGCAGAATTGATATTCTAGCTATTAGCAAAGATAAAAACTCTTTACTCGTTATAGAGCTTAAAAGAGGTAAAACTAGTGATGCTGTAGTTGGGCAAATCCAAAGATATATGGGCTATGTTAAAAGTGAGATTGCAAATCCAAACCAAGAAGTTAAAGGCTTAATCATCGCTTTAGAAGAAGATCTGAAGATTAGAAGAGCACTTAGTGTTACTAATAATATTGACTTCTATAGATACAAGCTTGATTTTGAGTTGGTCAAGGATTCTAGTTTATAACTGCTGATGCTGGTTTGAGGTTTATATAGGTGAACCCTGAACTTGCTGCTAATTGTGAGATTAGTCGTGCACTTATTGGAGCAACACTGAACCGAATAGTAACTATGCTGTAGAAGTTCATCCAGATTTCTCTAAGGCTTTAGCTCTTATCGCATAAGCTTATTAGAGGCTTGTGACTAATTTATTAGAGAGACAACTATCCGGAAATTCCGGATAGTTGAGACAGAAAGGTTTAGAGCAACTGTAAAGAATTACTTGGCAGCCTAGAATAACCAAGTCAGTTTATAGTATATTTTATGTAACTGAAGCCACCTAGCCTATGCCCTTTAGGTATGCTCAAATAGAGTGGTTCTTTTTATGGCTACCATGTTTATTAAGCCTTAAAGAGTAAACAATTGTGAATAAACTTGGACCTACTAAGTTAAATCTAACAGTATTTAATAAAACAGTTGACTCTTTATCTTCTGCGTTTTATGAATATCGTAAAAGTGGTGATGAATTTGTCAAGGACTCATGCCTTCATAGATTTAAGCTCTGTTACCGATTAGCTCATACATCAATCCAGAGGTATTTAGAAGTGCAGGGGCCAGATAACAACGGCATTAAGCAAATGACATTCCAGCAAATCATTACTAAAGTATACTCTCTTGGGTTAATACTTAATGGTTGGAAATCTTGGGAAATATATCGCCACTACAGCAGTAGGGTTAAGCTTGCGTATGATAAAGATATTGCTGAAGAGATATTGGCAATCATTCCTACTTTTCTTGATGAGTTGAGATATATACAAAAACTAAGTAGTCATGAAAATAATTACTAAGTTTAAATATTGATAAAATATAAATACATGGCAAATCCTTTCCAAGGTCTTGGTGGGCTACTTTCATCAGCACCTCCAACAAATCAATATTTTATGCAGTGGGCTTTTGTAACAACTCGGTTCTCCAATCTTCTTGATCGGATTCAACTAACTGAAAACCAAATAAAAGATGGTTTTACAAAGTCGAGAAATATATCTAATACCCTTAGTAAGGCATACTGGGAGAGCAACCCTGTAAAGGAAAGAACCTACACAATTGGATCATGGGCTAAAAATACTGCTATAAGACCACCAAGTGATATTGACTTGTTGTTTGAGATACCATCTCAAGTAGTTCAAAAGTATCAATCTTACAGTGGAAATATACAGTCTTACTTACTTCAAGAAATAAGGAATACTTTATCACCAACTTATCCTCAAACTGAGATAAAAGGCGACAGGCATGTGGTTAGTGTTAATTTTCAAACCTTAAATATTGAGGTAGTTCCATGGTTTCATCATCAAGGACAAATATATATTTGTGACACAAAGAACGGTGGTAACTTTATCATCAACGATTATGCTAAAGAATTAGATAGCCTAAAATACCAAAATCAATTAACCTATGGCAATACCACTAATTTGATCAAGCTTATTAAACAATGGAAAAATGCTAACTCCATTCAGATTTCTTCTTTTGCAATAGAGCTTTTAGTTATGGAGTTCCTCCACTACTATATAAATAAATCTAAGAGTTTATATTGGTACGACTGGATAGTCAGAGATTTCTTTCATCATCTTTCCTTACGTCAATCTTTGAAAATCAAAATACCTTTTACTGATGAAGAGCTTACACTTGATCATCAAGTCATATCCAGGGCTAGAGCAGCACATGAACAAAGTTGTCATGCTTCAGAATATGAACGCTACAACAATAATTTATCAGCAGCAAACAAATGGTCAGAGGTATTTGGAATAAAGAGTTTATGAATCAAGAGATAAAAGCTGAGATAATCAAAGAATCCAACAGACAACAAGAATCATGTTTATACACTTCAACATCCTTGTATGTATGGCTAAGAAGAAAAAGACTTTATGAAAATTGGCTAGTAATAGTTCCAGTTGTTTGTGGAATATTAGCCTCAGCATCTTTATTAGATGACAACAAGTTATTAACAGGTGGGCTGGCGATCCTTGCGAGTATAGCTCCAGCTATATATAAAGCACTAAAGTTGGGTGAGTATATCGACTCTTTATCTCGTGAAGCCAGTGTTTATAAAAACCTTCAAGATGAGTTTAGACAAATTGCTCAAATTCATTCTAATGAAAGTATTGAAATCCTGAAAGATGTTTTTAGTCGAGCAATGGATAAAATGAATAAGGCAAGAGAAACAAGTATAACCCCACCAGAATGGTGCTTTAAAGAAGCTCAAAAGAAAATTAAACAGAGTGATTACTCTTTTGATTGTGATTAAACCCTTCAAATTAAAAACAAAGTAAAATATAAATAATATCTATCACAGATTAACTTAATGAAACCATTAGTAAACATCGTAAATAAGCTAAGTTGGCCTATACAAATCACCATGCTAAATATTTCGCTAGTCAGATCACCAGAAAGTGTGCTTCTGATGATTTAAGTAAGTTTGCTAATACTTTAATTGATGCACAGGTTGACTTAAATCCCCACCAAGTTAATGCAGCCTTATTTGCTTTTAATTCACCATTGTCTAAAGGTGGAATCCTTGCAGATGAAGTCGGACTTGGTAAAACAATAGAAGCTGGGCTTGTAATTTCTCAAAAATGGGCTGAAAAGAAGCGTAAGATATTAATTATTTGCCCCTCTAATCTTCGTAAACAGTGGAGTCAAGAGCTGCAGGATAAGTTCTTTTTAGAATCTTTTATATTAGAGACTAAAACATTCAACTCAGAACTGAAGAATGGTAATTTAAATCCATTTGATCAAGAAAGTATGGTTATATCTTCATATCAATTTGTTAAAAATAAATCTGAATATGTTTCTAGTATTAATTGGGATTTAGTTGTCATAGATGAGGCTCATAGACTAAGGAATGTATATCAAACTAAAAATAAAGTAGCAAAAGCTATTAAAGAAACTTTGCAGGATTATCCTAAAGTATTATTAACAGCTACACCACTTCAAAACTCTTTACTTGAGATGTACGGTTTAGTAACCATAATTGATGATCATTTCTTTGGTGATATTAAAAGCTTTAAATCTCAATATATAAATGGCAGACTTGGAGATGATAGCGTTTATACCGAACTAAAGAGTCGTTTAAGACCTGTATGTAATAGGACTCTTAGAAGACAAGTCTTAGAATATATTAAATATACAAATCGAATACCACTTGTAGAAGAGTTTTATCCAACTGAGAAAGAACAAAGGTTATATGAATTGATATCTGCTTATCTTCAAAAAGAAGAGCTTTATGCCTTGCCTTCAAGCCAGAGAAAGTTAATGACTTTAATTCTTCGTAAAATGCTTGCCTCATCAACATTTGCTATTAGTAATACTCTTCTTCTTTTAAAGCAAAGACTAGAGGCTTTACTGGAATTCATTAAAGCTGAGCAAGAAAAAGCTAAACAGCCAATTGATGACTTTGAAGCAAAGATTGCAGAAGAACTTGAAAGCTATGAAGAGTTAAAAGATGAATGCCTTGATGATGAAACTGAAAGTCAGATCGAATCTGAACAATATACTGAAGCTGAGATAGAAGCAATTAATCTTGAACTTAAAGAGTTAAGTAATTATCATGACTTGGCTCAGTCTATCGAGAAGAATGCAAAAGGTGAAAAACTATTAACAGCATTAGATAAAGGGTTTGAGAAAGCTCAAAGTATTGGGGCAAACAAAAAAGCAATCATCTTCACGGAGTCAACTAGAACACAGAATTATATTTTCAATTTGCTGAATAAATCTAAATACGAAGGTAAAGTTGTCTTATTTAATGGTTCAAATAATGACAGTACCTCGAAGCAAATATACAAAGATTGGTTAGAGACTAATAAAGGTACAGATAAAGTATCAGAATCTAAGACTGCAAACACAAGACAGGCTATTGTTGATCATTTCAAAAATCATGCAGAGATCATGATTGCAACAGAGGCCGCTGCTGAAGGGATTAACTTACAATTCTGCTCACTATTAATCAATTTTGACTTGCCTTGGAATCCACAAAGAATTGAACAGAGAATTGGTAGATGTCATAGATATGGTCAAAAGTTTGATGTAGTTGTAATAAACTTCCTCAATAAAAAGAATGCTGCTGATCAAAGAGTTTATGAATTACTAAATCAAAAGTTTAAACTCTTTGAAGGTGTTTTTGGTGCAAGTGATGAAGTATTAGGTTCTATTGAATCTGGAATTGATTTTGAAAGAAAGATTGCAG
Organism: Candidatus Caenarcanales bacterium; assembly: GCA_022447685.1. Taxonomy (GTDB): domain Bacteria; phylum Cyanobacteriota; class Vampirovibrionia; order LMEP-6097; family LMEP-6097; genus DT-14. Next base: position 12,560 of record JAKVAO010000027.1, read on the forward strand.
AAATATATCAACAATGTAGAACAGAAAAAGAGATAAACAGTGCTTTTGATAGCTTAAAAGATGAATTTCAAGCATCAATTGAAGAAGACTTTAAACAGACTAAGCAAAAATTACTTGAGAACTTTGATCTAGAAGTTCAAGAGAAATTAAAAATAAGCCAAGAAGAAGGAGTTAAGCTACTAAGTAAATATCAAGATTGGTTATGGATGATGAGCCTTCATGTATTAAATGGTCATATCAAATCCATTGACAATGAAAAGTACTCCTTTACTTTAAATGACAATCCTTATCAAGACCTGAGCCTTAATTTAGGTCCATATCAAATTGGCAAGAATCTAGATTACAGTTATAAGAACATCTATAGACCTAACCATAAATTAGCTCAAAAAGTACTAGATATAGCAATTAAGAACACTACCCCAGATGCTTTTATTAGATTTGATTACAGCAATTCTAATAGAAAAGTATCTGCACTTGAAGAATACATTGGTAAATCTGGATATCTAAGAGTAAGTAAACTTAGCTTTAAAGCTTTTGATTTAGAAGAGCATATATTAATAGCAGGCTTCACGAATGATTTTAAGGAGATTGAAAGTAATTTACTTGAAAGATTATTTGCATTACAAGCTGAACTTATATCCAGTATTGAGATTGATCAAAGTATTATAGATAAATTTAGAAATGCTACCACTCAGATGAAAACTGAAATAACTCAATCTAATGATATCCGCAACTCCAAGATATTTGATGAAGAAATAGAAAGGTTGGAGAAGTGGGCTGATGACAAGAAACTATCTATTGAAGCTAAATTAAAAGAACTTGATAGTGAGATAAAAGACATTCAAAAACAAGCAAAAATGGTCACTGAGCTTGAGAATAAAGTTAAACTTCAGCGTAAGGTAAAAGATTTGCAAAAGAAAAGAAAGGAACTAAGGTTAAATCTTTACACACATCAAGATGAAATTGACGAACAAAAAGAACAATTAATCTCTGAGGTAGAGAAGCAACTAAATGCAGAGATAAAAGAAGAGACCTTATTTTCTATTAAATGGGAGCTAGTTTAAAGATGAGAAACACAAAACTTGAGTTAACTTGGGTAGGCAAAGGAGAAGATCCGATCTTAGAGCCGAGAATATTGATCGAAGATCCAGAGAAGTCCTATGGTGACAAAGATACAGGCAATATGCTTATCAAAGGAGATAATCTACTAGCTCTAAAAGCTCTTGAACAAGATTATACGGGTAAGGTTAAGTGTATCTATATTGATCCTCCTTATAATACAGGGCAAGCTTTTGAGCATTATGATGACGGCTTAGAGCACTCTATTTGGCTAAAATTAATGAATGAAAGATTTAAAATTTTAAAGACTTTACTTACTGATGACGGTATTTTCTTTTGCCAGGTTAATGATGATGAAATGGCATATGCAAAAGTTTTATTAGATGAAGTATTTGGCAGGAATAATTTTTTAAACCAAATTAGTGTGAAAATGAAAGAGACTTCTGGTGCTAGTGGAGGAGGAGAGGATAAAAAATTAAAAAAAAATATAGAGTACATCATAGTCTATACAAAAAACAAATTTGAGTTCTCAGGGTTTAATAATAATGTTTTTGATGAAGTTCCATTAATGGATTTAATTGAAAATATGAAGTTAGATAATAAAAGCTGGAAATATACCAGGGTCATCACAGATGGCTTGAATAATCGATTTTTGATTAATGAAACACAGGATGGTTCTGGTGAGAAAATTAAAATTTATGCTCATCCTGGGATTATTATGAAAACAGTCAAAGAATTGATTAGCGAAGAGGGATTAACTGAAGAAGAATGTTACAGCAAATATTACGATAGAATCTTCAGAGATACGAATGCTCAAAGTTCAATTAGAACAAGAGTAATAGATGCCACTTCAGATCAAACTGGTGATTTTTTTAGTATAGATTATATACCTCGTTCAGGGAGAAATAAGAATAAATTAACAACTTTGTATTATAAGGGTAATAATAGAGATCTTATTGCATGGCTGAAAGACATATGTGTCAAAAAGAATGGTTCTCTAGTGAAGCTTGAAAAACCTGGAACCTATTGGGATGGTTTTCCCTTAAATAACTTAACTAAAGAGGGGAGTGTGAAATTTCCTAATGGTAAAAAACCTGAACTCTTGATTAAAAAAATTATTGAATTAAGTACACTAGAAGGTGATTTAATCTTAGATTCTTTTCTAGGCTCTGGAACCACTGCTGCTGTAGCTCATAAAATGGGGCGTAAATATATCGGCATTGAATTAGGTGAGCACTGCGATACCCATTGTTTACCAAGACTCAAAAAAGTAGTTGATGGAACTGATCAAGGTGGAATATCAAAAACTGTTAATTGGCAAGGTGGTGGTGGTTTTAGATATTACAATCTAGCACCAAGCCTACTAAAGAAGGACCACCGAGATAATTACATAATAAATCCTGAATATAATGCAGAAATGCTTGCTGCTGCTATGGCTAAGCATGAAGGTTTCACTTACAATCCATGCCCTAAGCATTACTGGAAGCAAGGCTTCTCAACTGAAACTGACTATATATTCGTGACTACTCAGTCTGTAACAGTAAAGCTTCTTGACCAAATTTATTCTGAGATGGGTGAGAATGAATCTTTATTAGTTTGCTGTAAAGCATACTCCAGTGCCTGCAAAGGCAAATATCCTACTATCACTATAAAAAAGATACCTAAAATGATTCAAGATAGATGTGAGTTTGATAAAGAAGATTATTCTTTGCATATTGTTGACTCACCGCTTGATGAATTAAGAAACGAGCCTGAATCCATAGAGGATATCGCTGAAGCTAAGCCTAAAACACAAGGTAAAGCTCAGAAAGATTCATCGCAATTATCACTATTCAAATAAATATTTCAAAAGAGGAAGTTTGAAAATGAACATGCAAATCAGAAACTATATCAATCAAAGATTAAGTCTAAGAGAGCCACAGCAATTAAGTCTTGAAATCCTTTCAAGAATCACTGATGATAGCTCCATCCTAGATGGAAGTCCAGACATGGATATACTAATTCAAGAAATAAAAGATCTTTATCCAACTTTTGGTGAGTTTGAAAGAAGCTTTCCAAATCTATGCTTTGCACTTGCTACAGGCGTAGGTAAAACCCGATTGATGGGTGCTTTTATTAGTTATCTATATAAAGCTTACAAGATCAAGAATTACTTTATCCTTGCCCCTAATATAACTATCTATGAAAAGCTAAAAGATGATTTCAAGAATAGTTCTAGTAAGAAGTATGTTTTTAAAGGCATAGATACATTTGCTGTTCATACACCAAGAGTCATTACTGGTGAGGATTATGATTACTTAGCTTCAGGACAGCTTCAGCTCAGCAAAGATAGTCCTGAAGTTACAATTAATATCTTTAACAAAGGCAAATTAGACTCTGAAGCTAGAGGTGATAAACAGAGTTCAATGCCTAAAATCAAAAGATTTAAAGAAACATTAGGTGAATCATACTTTGATTATTTATCTAATCTTGAAGACCTTGTCTTAATAATGGATGAAGCTCATAGATATAGAGCTGATAGAGGTATAGAAGTTCTTGATGAATTAAAGCCTAAACTAGGTATTGAATTAACGGCTACACCGATCATTGAAAGTAAAAAGAAAAAAGATGGTGAGAAACGCTTCCAAAATATAGTTTATGAATATAGTTTAGCCTCTGCGATTAGAGATGGTTTTGTAAAAGAGCCTGCTGTACTTACCCGTAAGAACTTTGATCCTAGTAAATACGAAGAAGATGAGCTAGAGAAGTTAAAGCTAGAAGATGCTATTCATAAGCATAGAGAAATTAAAGCTAAGCTTGAAGCTTACTGTAAAGAAAATAATATTCAAGTGATTAAACCTTTTGTTTTAGTATCCACAAAAGATATAGAGCATGCTACACAAATCCTTAATTATGTTAAAAGTGATAAATTCTTTGATGCTTATTACAAGAACTCAGCTATCCAAGTTCATTCGAAAATGAAGTCTGATTCAGATTATATTAAAGCATTAATGAAACTTGAACATCCAGAGAATACAGTTGAGATCGTAATTCACGTTAATAAACTAGGTGAAGGCTGGGATGTGAATAATCTTTATACAATCGTTCCACTCAGGGCTTCTGCTTCTCAGACTTTAACTGAACAAACTATTGGTAGAGGTTTAAGATTACCACTTGGGAAAAGAATCAATGAAGCAGGCTTACCTGAATTAGACACTTTAACTATTATTGCTCATGATAAATATGAGGCTATTATCGAAGAAGCTAATAAACCTGACTCTATAATCAATAAAACTAATGTTATAGAAATTGACCCAAATGAAATAGCGATAAAGGATATCAAGTCAGCAACTATAACTTCTAAAGCTGAAGTTATGCATACTAAAGAAGAGATTGAAAAAAACATTGAAAATGAACAATACCGCTCTCAATTAATTGCTGATATTGAAACTCAGTTATTAGTAAATGAGCACCAAAGTACTGAAGCAAATAAGGCTGAAACTACCATATCCAACATTCAGAATCAGTCAAGGGAAGAGATTGAGGCGAAACTTAGGGCGATGACTTTGTTTGTGAATCTAATGCAATCCAATGTATCTGACTCTACCAAAAACCAAATCAAAGAAACAATATATAACTCTGTCTCAGATAAGTCTAAAGCTAAAGAGTTAATTGAAAACTTAGAAAAAGAATTAACCCTTAAAGCAGAAAATAATATTGATATACCAAGAGCTACTACTCAACCAGTTGATATCGCAGACTTTAAAATTAATGACTTTGAACTTAGTTTAGATCCATTTGCAATATATCAACCTCCATCCAATCAGGAATTAAAGACTCAAGCATTAAGGCAAGATACGGATGCACAGAAATACAGCACATCTCTAAAGTTTGAGGAATTAATAAGGTCAGCAGATGAATTAAAACAAGAGCTATTAGTAGAACTTCTTAATTACCCAGAAATTGATTATGATTCCCAAGGAGATAGTTTATATAAGCTACTTAATAGACTTATGGATCACTTTTTCTCTAAGTTTACAGAAGAAAAGAGAGTTTCATCTCTTGTTAGATATTATAGAAAAGAAATAGCTGACAGAATATATCAACAAATATCTCAGCATTTATATCAGGAAGATTTAGGCTTTGAAACTAAGATCTCAACTGGTAAGACTGAAATTAAAGCTCTTCATATAACTTATACTCAAGAACTTAGCAATACTGAGGGACAAAATCTAGATGTATTGAGATTCAAAGACACTTTATTTAGTGGTTTCAAAAAATCAATTCATAGAGCTTATAAATTTCATTCTAAGCCAGAGCTTAAATTAGCTAATATCTTAGATAGTGATGAGTACTGCCTTAAGTGGCTTAAGCCGTCAACAGGGCAAGTTGATATTAATTACTCAGGCAATAAAAGCTATGAGCCAGACTTTATTGTTGAGACAAGTGATAGTAAGCTAATTATCGAAGTTAAAGCAAGTAATAATCTAGAAGATAAAGAGGTTAAAACTAAAGCTGAAGCATCTGTTAAGCACTGCGAGGAAATTAATAAGTACTTTAAGAAGAAAGGTTTAGATGAAAAGCTGTGGACTTACCTGCTTATTGGAGATGATCAAATTAAATCTAACTATGATCTCAAATTCTATGTTCAGCAGTGTAATTATGGGGTTATGGCTTAATTAGAGAAATTATATTTGATATGACTAAAGATGATTTTCATGAGTTACTATTCAATACTTTAACTAGTCAAGATTTCAATTTAGAAAAAGCTAATCAACTTCAAGAAGCTAGATTGAAGATACTGCCACAATTCCTTTACAGATATTATTCATTCACCGACAAAAATGGGAATGACTTAACTAGTCCTGAAGGTAAGAATACATTTCATTCTATTTGCACTTGTATTGAGGAGAATAAGGTGCGGTTAAGCTCTCCTGATAGTATGAACGATTTATATGATTCAAGCTTATCGACAACTCTAGATCAAATCCGCATACAAAGTATGTTGAAGGATCTACAGAGTCACCCAGATTTATCAAAGATTATTACGACTACAGAGTTTGAAACACTTCATTACTTGAGTAACAATCAAAGTTCATTCTTAAACGAACTATCACTTATCACTGCAAAATACCAACCTTTTATAGGTGATAAATCAAAGTTGGCAAAAGCCTTTGAACAAACTATTCAGGAATCTTTCGATAGAATGGATAATCAGACTCATGTAAGGTTTAGGGCTTTAAAATCAAAGATTAAGCTATTTTGTTTATCTGAAAGATGGGATTCATTGCCTATGTGGGCACACTACGCAAGTAATCACTCTGGTATATGTATTGAATACGATATTAAGAAAATTGGGTTTGAGATTATTAGCAGGATGATTAATCCTATAAAATATTGTGATGATATGCCAAACTTGACATCACTAATATTTGATAAGGACAAGATAGCAACATTCATATTACAAATAGCTTCAATTCATAAATGTTCAGATTGGTCTTATGAAAAAGAGTGGAGATATTATATTCCTGATGACTCAGTTAATTATTCATATGGTTGGAAAGCTACCAAAATAATATATAGTAAAAACCTTAATGAGAGACACAAAGAAAAGTTGATTTCTTTATGTCAAACCAACAATATCGAATTGCATGGAATGGAGCTACAAAGAAATTCTTATAAACCTGAATTAATCAAAGTACTTTAAGGCTTAACTCTATTCTCCGCTATCACTATCCTCCTGTGTGCAATCAACGTAAGTAAAAGCGATATAGACTTGCTTGAATTATAAAATCTACAACTATGTGGAAAGTCATAGGGCTTTGCTTGTTACATTTAGGTGCTCAAATCAGCTTATTTTAAGTCGTATTTGTAATGATCACGATTTATGCAAAACTAGTGATAGCATAATAATACAAGTCACCGTAAGGGTTTTAGGATTCTATAGTAAATGCTTAAAGGTAAGAAAAAGAAAAAACATAAAGCTTTTAATAGATATAGTGTCAAAGCACAAAAAGATAAAGCTGCAAAGATAAGCCTTGACGAGTTTAGAAATGCTTTACATAATCTAGAAGAAATTAATGAAACTTCTAACGATAGCTTTGACCGTGGTCAGTTATTAGCCAAGCTTGAAGCCCTTTATTTAAGGGGAGTTACAAAGAAAAGTGAACTTGCACGTATCCTTGGTGTATCTTACACAGTAGTTCAAAGACTGTATAAGCAGATGCAAGGGAGACTTTATTATCAATCTAGGTTAGAAGATAAAGATAGTATGCATTTAACAGGTGAACTCATTGGAACTTATTTATTGCGTTGCAATGATTTAATCAAACGGCTTTATAGAACTTCTGATGCAATGGAAGAACAACTATTTATACGTGGTGAAAGTAGATTCAAAACAAATCTTAGTAATAGTGAAAAGATAAGCTATGTAAGAACCCTATGTCAAAACAGTAAATATCTCCATGACATCTTCCTAAGCATTAATGCAATCTATGGGATTACGGATAATGTATTGAAGTTCAAATTACCTGATCAAGCGCAGCTTTGGCATCAAAAGTTTGACCCTAAAGCTGAGAATACAAGAAAGTTTCTATACGATATAGGCATTGAGCTGGAAAGAATGCTTGATAAAGTAGATGAGATCCGAAGAGAAGCCTCATTATAAGAATATGACAATCAATAACAAAACTTACCAGCTAGATAAATGTTTGTTTTCTTCTTACAAAACTCAGCTTTCATAGACTTACCTAGAGGAAATAATTCAAGCTTATTGTAGTACCTCAAAACATCTGGACCGACTTTAAGAGTGTCAGGACTTACTTTCTTGAATTCAGCCATATCAAAAGCTATTTTCATTAAGATTGTTTTACTTGGATTTCCATAATGATCTTCAGTATCAGCATTAACAAAGAAAAGAACATCACCGTCTACTTCAGGGTATTTAGCGATAATCTTAAGGTCATCAAGAATAGTGTTTGATGCCATTAATAAATAACTACCTGGTGAAACTCCGCCAGTGGTAAAAGTTACATGGAGATTGTTTTTACCAGATGCTTGCTTGATTATTTTAGCCTTGTGATTATCTTTTGCAAGCCTTTCTAGTAGAGGTTTATCATCACCACCTCTACCGAAGATAAACATTAATACTATTCCTATAAATGCTGCGATATAGATTCGGTTTAAGATCTTATCGCTAATACCTGGCTTATAATTCTTATCAACACCTAGTCTAATACTTCTGTAAAGTGGGTAAAAAGCAGCTAACACAAGTATAAGCAATGCTAAAAGTGCTATTCCAATTAATAAATTCTCCATAAAATTATAATAAATCTCCTTTATAAAATACAGACTGGCTCTCAGGAAGCTCAAAGAGAACCAGTCTGCTTGTGCCATAGCCATGACTTGATGGCTGACGCATGATGGTAACTCGATATCGAAGCAGAAGCAAGTCTATTTTCTGTAACCCGTGATTTAGTTTATATCCCATTCTTAGTAAAACCCTTATCCACTTCTAGGAATTATTCTGATAAGAAAGATCAATCATTGGCTTAATAGCTTCTATTTGACCTTCACTTGTTATAGTAAACTCAGCATCCCCTGGACCATAATGTCCAATCTTGCTTACATCTCTATAGAAATCTATATTTGAGCTAACTTCTTCAGGCTTTAGTTTGAGAAAGAGTTTCACGCTTTTAGTTTTAATTTCTATACTGCCAATTGCTCTAGTGATTCTATAGCCGATATAGTGCTTTTTAGGGTACTCGTCTATGTTTTCATCTAAAGAGCTTATGTATTCTCTTAGCTTATTTGCAATTTCTATAATTACTGCAGGCTTATCTTTTAGATGGTCTTCAATACTAAACTCTGTTACTTGGTTTGAGCTTTGGTTCTCTTGATTACTAGCAGGCTTATTCCCACTAGATAGCTTTTGTCTGGAGCTAAACAATTCTTCTAAATAGAGGTGCTGATTGTCATAGAGCCTGTATTTCCATAGTTCAATTCCAGCAGCAAATTCTGAAGCAGCATACTTGTCATATTTACTATAGTTTGGAGCTATACAGACAACTCTAATTTCAGACCAGTCAACTTCAACATCATCACCTAAAGCTTTTCTTACTGCAACTTCAAAGTCACCTTTGTGATCTCTAAGCCAGCGCAGGTAAAAGAAGCTTTGAGTGATTAATCTACTAGACTCAACTTTCTTATACTCGATGATTATAGGGTTACTCTCTTCTGATAAAGCTAAAGTATCGATTCTACCTCCATGAAGCTCACCTGTAGAAAACTCAGAAGCTATAAACCTTGCACTAAAGAAAGTATCTAAGTTCTTTTCTACTAATACTTGAAGTTCTCTTTCTAGATTGAAATTAATCTGCTTAACTGAATTTACGACAGAGTCTTCTGTCAGGATTTGAAATAATGGCACAACAACTTATCCTTCTATTTTATTTATGAAGATGAGCTGCTTTTTATCGCAAATGATAATAAAATAACAGCTGGAGTTTCGTAAGTCACATCACAGTGTAACCGCGGCAGTTTTGGCTTAATTAAAAGCTTGGACATAGTGCCGCACTCCAGCTAAAGCTAAAGTACGACGCTTGATTCTGGTCCAAGAGTCGAAGACCACTGTGATAAGAGGTTACGAAGCCTCAGAGCAATTTCTTCAAGTTTGCTCCATCTATTAATTTATCAGAAATAGAAGGCCTTATGTAAATGACGCGTAATTCTTTGGGGCGTTAGGCAAACCTGTAAATAATTGATAAAATATTAACAAAGGGATTTAATAATATGTCAAAAGGTAGAAACCAGCACATAGTACCTCATAATGGCTCATGGGCAGTTAGAGGTGCAGGTAACAGCAAAGTAACATCCACTCACGGTACTCAAGCAGAAGCAATAGATGCAGCTAGGACTTCCGCTCAAAACCAGCAATCTGAAATGTTTATTCACGGCAGAAATGGGCAAATAAGAGAGCGCAATACTTATGGTAATGACCCTCACCCACCTAAAGGTTAGACGGCTTAATTATGAAGCTCACGGAGCTTAACATTGCAAGCCTCAATAAGCTTACGCATACACGCACCTAGTAAGTGTTTATCAGACTTTGACTTTCTTGACCTACTGTCATAGTACTCAGCGATATATGGATTTCGGTTTTTATCTTTTTTATCTTCTTTATCAACTTGAACCATACTATAAACACATCGATATAAAATCTGCCTTATAAATCTAAGCTTATGAGAATAAAATTGCCTAGTTGTAACTTTCTTTGAGCTATTAATCTTTGATGAGTTTTGTTTTTGATAACAATTAAGTGCTTTTGGGACACCTATATAAGAAGATGCTTGTCCTTTCTTAAATTTACCTAACTTTGGAAGATAGATTGTAAGTGCAGTAGCAGTAATTTTATCTAAGCCTTCAATCTCTAGTAATTTATTCAGGCGTTTCTTTAAGATATAATTACCATCAATCTTACTAATTATTTCTTCTAAAAGATTATTCTTTATATCTGTTAAGTCTTCATCGCGGAATTCTGAGTATCTTTTATTAGGTAGCATATCAACAGGTTCATGATTTTCATTTGAATTATCTATTCTTGGAGTCATTGATATATGCCTAACAACATCTAAAAGTTTAGTAATGACTTTCAAGCTATTTGTTTGACCAATTCTTTCTCTCTTTCTAACCATACCTCAGTCTTTTATTTATAAAAAAGGCAAGTAAAAGGGTAGAAGTTTAGAGTATCTAAAGTACTGGAGTGGCGGAGTTTTAACCGCTATGTGCACCTAGTTACTTGCCTTTGAGTGGTCACCTCAGAATAGAATATATACGTAGGAAATATTCTAAATGAGCTCATAACAAAGTTAGGAGACTACAGCCTTCGTTGACCTTTGATCTAATTGCTTTAATTAGGATAAGCTCAAGTTCATCCCTAAGCTTAACGTCTTCAATCATATCAAGGATCTCATAAACTAGAGAACTAATCTCCTCATAATCATTAGTGATCTTATAAAAGTTAATAAACCCTTTTAGCATACTAACTAACCTTCCTTTGCATTGATCTTTAATATACGCTTTGAATAAATTGTCATTCTTAAGAGCATCAATCTCTGGTTTAATAGAATTCATAAACCTATACTTTGATTTCGAAGAAATAGAGATCTTAAATTTATCTTTGCCAAGCAAAATATCATAGCCCAACCAAGTGAAGTTATTAATTGTTCCTGTATTATCTGCAAGAAATTCTTGTGTTTTATCGTTATTTATTGATAAGCCAAGCTCAGCGAGCTTACCTGACAGCATTTCAATTACTTTCTCTTTGTCATTTGGGTTTTCTAATAATATTGCTTGATCATCTGAGTATCTATAATATAAGGCTTTATCATTGATAGACTGCATAATTGAAGTTTCAAAGAATTCATGAATAGCATGCATATATAAGTTACTTAACCATGGTGATAAAACAGGTCCATAGTACAGTCCCTTAGATTCATTTTTCTCTTTACTACCATCAGATTTAATTACACTTAATTTAAGCTGCTCAGTAATTAGTTTAATTGCAAGTTCATCTTGCGTTATTAATTTAAGTTTCTGAATTAATGGTTCATGCTCAATATTCAAAAAGAAGTTCTTAATATCTAAAGTTACTATTTGTTTTATATTATTTCTTCGATAATCTCTTATTAGATCATAAACTGCAAGACTTGGAGAAGTATTTGGCATATAGGCGTATGAGTTGTAACCTGTAAACAAAGGCGCTGATAGTTTGTTTAAGCCGACTAGTAATATTCTGTCTAGTAATTTGTCACGGACATTTTGTTTAGCGATTCTACGAGTTTGTCCATCTGGATCTATCAAATATCCTTCTCGAAATAAATCATACTTAAATTGATTAGACTTTATATCCATAGATAATTTAATAGCTTCATTTAAAAGACTTTCTTTAAATTGCTTATAGAAGTTTCTCTCTAAACGACCTTGAGGTTTATTTACAAAAGGAAAACAGACTAAAGCCCACTCAGTGATAAGATTCGGGTCAATGGTTAATTCTGAACTTAGCTTATCAAAGTATTTATCAACAACAACTTGAGCAGTTGTTGTTAATCGCTTATCTTGTAGTAGTTTTTCCTTATAACTCAATGAACTTAATTAAATCACGAGTTACTAACAGTTTCAACTATTCTTAGTTATAGTTTGCTTCGATAGCTCAATTACAGTAAGCTTTTGATAGAGATGCCATGCATATACGAAGATATATTTAATCCAATATTTACGCTTATATTTAGGAAAGCTCGATTAGCTTCACTTGATACTTATATATTAGCCCCTAGTTTCAATGGCGACACCGAGCTAAGCATAAATCAAACACCACTGCTCAGATTGCCACAAAGTAAAGAAGATCAAGAAAAGTTAGATTATCAACATACGTTCAAATTAATCAGTTTACCTATTCACAAGATATTCTTTACTTTAAGTAATAAATATAAACTACAGATGAGCTCTTCTCTAAAAGCAAATATATTTGCTGAAATACTTGCGCTAGATTCAGTTTTCTTACATGATGACTCACCATTAGTAGAGTTTGAAAACTATTACTCTCCCTTAGAAGATGCTGGTTATCCAATGAAAGATATTAACGAGTTTTGGAACCCACCACTTACTAAGCTTGGTATAAATACTGAAGGCTTTATAGAAGTAGAAACTCAGCAAGAAGAAAGATACCCCTCAATTACTTTGTTAATTAGAGAGGATTATTCTAGTTGGTTTAAATCTTGGCGTAATGCAAACTTAAAAAGACTTACAGACAAAAGCTTCATCGAGCTTTATGATTTAAGTGTTAATTTACTGGATAGTTTTCAGAGCAAAGAACTTGATTATAAACTTAAAGGCAAAAGCTCTAATACTTTGACTTTAGAAATTGACCTATCAACTTCAACTCATAATCCTAACCTAACAAGAGAGCAACTTATAGAGCTGCTTATATATCTTAGGGACAGAAAAGTTATATCGATACTAGATAGTAGTAATAATTCAGTGCTAAAAATACAAACCAGTAATATTGAGCATCTCAAGTATTTATTAAAAAGGCTCAGATCTACTCGTTCTTACTTATTTAAAATAGAAGTCGCTGATATTAATCCATTTGATGATATTCAAGATTTAAGTCAAACTATATTTCAAGTAATCTTAAAAGTAACTGAAGAGCATAAACATATAGTTCAAGTCAAAGACTGGATAGCAAATAGTATTTATCAAATTCATGTCTTTGAAAAAGAAATGGCTATGGCAGGTCAGCTATTTCAACTAGTTTATGAAAAGGCGAAATCTCAGGAAGAAATCAATATAAGCAATGCTCAGAAAGAAATTCGAAATAAATATCCTGAGATCAAATTACGCAAGGCTAGTGCTTCTCAGTTTATTCGTGATTGGAAATTAAATATTATGGATGACGTGTTTTTCCCTGTAAGAGAAAACAATAGACTAAAACTAAGAATCAAATATACTCTTGCTGATTTAATCAGTGGTGCTGATACTAATGATCCAAAAGCTTTAAACAATTACTATCAAACCTTATCCTCAAAATTAAGACAAGCGGCTAAATAAATATATCTTAAAACACATTCTTAACACATTAGCCTGACTCTATAGGACTTCGTCTCTGACACATTAATTTACGATGTGAATGGATTTAATTATCTCTTGAAACTAGATAGCATGAAAGTCAAGAAGTAAAGCCATGAACAAAGTTTACGAAAAAGACAGAATTGCTGAGAAGAGAATCAAATCCTCACTAAATAAAGTGACTAAATATAAATCACATATCTATAACTGGCTAGGCACTATGCAGTCAGGTTTACCACCTTATGATTCAGTCAAGTCAAAGAACCATATTAGAATTTGTTTAAATGATTACGTTAATCATATTCAGCCTAAGCTTGATTCAAAGCTAAAGCTTAAAGACGCTCTAATTGAGGCTTTAGGAGATACAAGTCCTCAACAACATTCATTGAAACGATCTATTCTTAGCTCAACTAAGTTACTTGCAAGATATCTAAACCATATTGAACTCATAAGCTCCAAGCAGCTTAAATCTATTCTAGATATAACAGTTAAATCTAGATCAAAACCTATAACTAATCATTTGAAACCCAGTGAAGTTAAAGCTGTACTTGATTATCTTCAAAAAAGAGATGAAGTCGTTATGTTTACTATACTTAAGGTGATTTGTTTTACTGGTGTTAGAATCTGTGGGATTATTGATTTAGAATTAATAGACATTAATCTAGAAGAAGATCTTATAACTTTCAAGAACCAAAAAGGTGGTAAGAATCAAATCTTGGGAATAAACAAAGAGTTAAAACCTCTACTGGAGAAGTATCTTAATATTAGGGCTCAAACGAATCACCCACACTTATTTATAAATCCAGTTAATAATAAGCCTTTCACCATGGATTACTTACAGGGCAAAATCAAAAGTATTCATAAAGCTGTAGGGATTAGATTTGGTGGCTTTCACCCTTATAGACGCTATTTTGCTAAGAGCTTCACAGACAAAGGTGTTCCAGTTACTCAAATGCAAGCTGCTCTTGGGCATAGTAGTTTAACCACCACGCTTAGATATATCAATCTGGATGAAAATGAGATAGCTTCTAATATGAAATCATGGTAATGATTTTGATATAATCCATCTTCATGGAAGCTCTAGGAACAAATTATATATTAAATCAGTTTGACCCTAATTCAGATGACATAGCAGTTGTCATTAAGGAATTTACATTAAAGAAAAAGGCTGATATCTTCTTTGATAAATATAGTGAACCGTATATTACTTCTATTGCCATTAGTGAAAAAGATGCACAAAGTGGATCTTTGAGTTTCAATTCTTTACCTTTCCCCAACGTAAGAAAAGGAGACACACTCAGCTTTGATGGAGTTGGACATTTAATATATGGACCAAGTAACCCTGGTAGCTTTCTTGCATATTCCATTCTTTTCTTAGAGAGTGATAAGGATGTAAGAGAGTTTGGAGCAACATTGGAATCAATTGTGCAATCTAAAGCTGTTAAGCTAGGTGCAAAAGCATTAATGGCAGCTGCTCCAACTTATGGTACTGCTGCTATGTTATTGCAAGAAATCACTCAATTCGTAGCAGTTCAATTAAAGAAAAACAAGGATGATGAATTATATCGAAGAAATGGAACCTTGCTTCAGGATATGATCCCACCATACGATATACTCAGAACCTTCAAGGGTGAAAATGACTATATTAGTGCTAAGACATCTGTTATTCCTCTTTCTGAGTCTAATTTACTTGGTTCTAGAGTTAGGCAAATAGGAGTGTAGTGTCATGTGGTTGACAGTCTTTAGTTTAATTGTTTTCATTACTTTAATTGTTTTTATTGCAGGGCTTTGTATGTTTGCTGGTCGTCATCAAGACCTTAGACTGTCAGAGTGGTTTCTAAAGCAGAGGAAGTTTATATTTAAGAGGTCTGGCTCTATCATAATTTCCATAGTATTTCTTTGCTTAATTACTTTCTTTCTTTTATTTATTCTGGTTACGAATATTAATCTTACACAAGCTTTTGAATGGGCTAAGTCATCTAATTGGTACACTGAATTATCACCAATTATTAATTGGTTAGGCCAACATATAATCATTTTCACTGGAGGGCTGTGTTGTTGTATCGTTGCATCTACTGGTATTTATTTGAGCCTAAGAATGCTTTCTGATAAACAGCTCCAAAAACGTATTGGTGGTGATAATAATTCTAAGGCTAATGAAAATACCATTGCATCCTTAACTCTAATTGCGACCATAGTATTTATTCTTTTTGAACTTTTACTGTTGTTTTACCAAGCCAAAATTTCAGATAAACAGAATCAAATCTCTCAAAAACAAGAATTAACATTTAATGGAGAACGATGTTATGAGTTTAATAAGGCAAAGGTCGAATTAGTGAAGTCTTTTAGATTTCCTGAAAACCAAAAAGACTCTGTTTGGGAATATCAGCGTGATTTATTACAAAATCTAAACCATCAATTTGAGTGCTATAAAAACTCAAGTGATTTTGATTTTAGTTTCTATGACTTTACTAAAGATGAACAAAGATTAGCTGATCTATTAGAGAGGCTTAAGAAAATCAACCAGGACAAAGATAAATCAAACATGTCAAATCTTTACGCTTATGGAAGTAAATTTCCTAAAGATACTTACCCTCCAATGATGGATTGGTTTCCACTTTCGTTAAAAGTTTATTTTGAGGGGTCTTATACTGAATCTGGAAATAATTCTCAGGAAGGAACCCTACCCCCAACCCCAAAGTCAAATATTCTCAATGAAATTAAGTCAATAAACAAAGGTATTAGTTCATTAGAGACTATGTCCAAAAGTAATTTGATTCACACTCAAATATCAAACCCAAGTTATCAAAATATACATCTTGATAAAACTATATTTGATAATTTAAAGCTAAAGAAGGCTGACTTTAGAGGTGCAATTATACTCAGCAATGTAAGTTTTAAAGACTCCAGGCTAAAAAAGGCTGACTTTAGAGGCGCAACTATACATAGTAAGGTAAGCTTTGAAAAAGCTGTGTTAAACAAGGCTAAATTTAATAAATTAAAATTGATAGGTGTAAATTTCAAGGAAGCAGAGCTAAAAGATACAGAATTTGATGATTCTTGCTTTGAAGGTGTAGATTTTACAGGTGCCGTTATTAGTGATGAAACTAGTTTTAAGAATATTACTCTAGATTCAAAGACTTTAGCGACTTTACCTTCAAAGATGTTTGAGAAAGGAACCAGAGAAAAGAAAGAGGAGAATTTACTAAAGAAATACAAAGAAGAAATTAGCATCTCATGCAACTTATAATGTATTAACAAAGCTTTATTTCGAACTCATAGGTGAAACTTTCTCAATCAAAATGCTTCTAGTGTTTAAAACATTTCAAATCTGGGCATAATACTATTATCGAAACAAGATAAGTTTTCAAGCTGATCCAAGAAATTGGGTCTTTTTTGTTTTGTTGGGGCTCTAATATCAGTTATTGGCACACAATACCAATGTTGTCAAAACAGCCGTAAAGAATCATAGATATTACCGACATTTCTCAGACATCGGTATTCATTACGGGTATAATCTAAATAGCGGTAAATAACAGTAAGAATTACCGACATTTCAGCAATGAGTTTCAATAAAGATCTTCCATATAATGATTTACCTTTACTTCCACCTTCGGTGGATCTTGAAACTAAGTTAGTACTCAAGAAACTAATCAAAGCAAGAGAAGCACTCGGAAGACTCGATGCCGCAAATAAAAGATTACCGAATGAGCTAGTGCTAATCAATTCTTTGACTATTCAAGAAGCAAAGCTTAGCTCAGAGATAGAGAATATAGTTACCACAAATGACGAATTATACGCAGCTCTTGCTTCTAGTGAGGCTAAACTAGATCCTCTAAAAAAGGAAGTCTTGAATTATCCTTTAGCTATATGGAAAGGGGTGGATTTCATCAAAGAAAATAACTTTATCAGTACTAGGATGATTACTGATATTGTCAAAACTATCAAAGAGCAAGATTCTGGTATTCGGAAGATTCCTGGGACGAAAATCAAGAATACATTTACAGGTGAAACCATATATACACCACCTGAAAATGAAGCAGTAATCAAAGATAAAATACAAAACCTGGAAAAGTATATTAATAATAACGATGATGATATTGACCCTTTGGTGAAAATGGCTGTAATGCATTATCAATTCGAAGCTATTCACCCATTTCATGATGGTAATGGTAGAACAGGAAGGATTCTAAATATCTTATTTCTCATGCTGAATCAGCTATTAGATAGACCGATACTATTTCTTAGTAAATATATTATTGAACATAAAGCTGAGTATTACGAAAGATTGAAAGGCGTTACCGAGAGTAATGAGTGGGAGGCTTGGATTTTATTTATGCTTGATGCGGTTGAATTAACCTCTAAGTATACAATCGATAAAATAAACTCAATCTGTGATGCTATCAAAGAAACGAAAGATACTATCAAATCTGAAGCTGAATCCATTTACTCAAGAGATTTAGTTGATGTTTTGTTTAGGCTGCCATACTGCAAGATTAAGTTTCTCGTGGATGCCAATATCGCAAAGGAAAAGACTGCAAGTAAGTATTTAAAAGATCTTGAAGCTATAGGTTTACTAGAAAAGGTTAAAGTCGGAAGAGAGAATCTATATATTAATAAGAAGTTCTTTGAGATATTACGTGCATAATTACACTGAAATCCACAAACACATCGGCTAAAATTAGAACACATTGGTAGCGACACTAACGACTGTAGTGGACTGAGAAATTCAGGCCAGTAAATACGTATATCAGAAGGTGTGAGAATATGAGAAAAGTAAAAAAGGAA
>JAKVAO010000028.1 GCA_022447685.1 Candidatus Caenarcanales bacterium
GTACGCAGAAGAAATTTTTAACACGCTACTAGTCACTTTTTACTTTAGTTTAGGAGAAGTATTATGTAATTACAGACACGAGGTTGAATATTCTAGTGAGTGGGTTTCTGAAGAAATAACTCATGATTCCTGAGAAACTCACGTGTTATAATTCCAATTGCTTAAGTGCTGTTATTCTAAATTATTTTCAGCACAATCTTAATTTCAAGGAAACAAACAATGGCAAAACAAATCAAAAAAGAAGATATTAGAAACATGGGAATCGCTGCCCATATCGATGCAGGTAAGACTACAACTACTGAAAGAATTTTATTTTATAGTGGTGTTGTTCACAAGATTGGTGAAGTTCACGAAGGTAATTCAGTAACTGACTGGATGGCACAAGAGAAAGAACGTGGTATCACTATTACTGCAGCTGCGATCTCTACTAACTGGAGAGATAAATATATCAACTTAATTGATACCCCAGGACACGTTGACTTTACGATCGAAGTTGAGCGTTCAATGCGTGTACTAGACTCTGTTATCATCACTTTATGTTCTGTTGGTGGTGTACAACCTCAAACTAAAACTGTTTGGAGACAGGCTGATAGATACAAAGTTCCAAGAGTTGTTTTCGTTAACAAAATGGATAGATCTGGTGCTGATTTCTTCAGAGTAAGAGACCAGTTAAAGAATGAGGTAAGAGTTAACGCTATGCCTATCCAGTGTCCAATTGGTGCTGAAGACCAATTCCAAGGTGTTGTAGATTTAATCGAGAAGAAAACTATAGTTCACAAAGATGACTTAGGAATGGAAATCGAAGTAACTAATGGTTACCCAGCAGACTTAGCTTCTAAGTGTGAAGAAATGAGAACTGAACTTGTTGAGGCTATCGCTGAGACGAATGAAGATCTTATGAACAAATACCTTGAAGAAGGTGAAGATGCTTTCACTACTGAAGAATTAATGGCTGCACTTAGAAAAGCAACTATCAATTTAGAAATCATCCCTATGCTTTGTGGTTCTGCGTTCAAGAACAAAGGTATCCAGAAAGTTCTAGACGCTATTGTTGACTTACTTCCTAACCCACTTGAAGTTCAACAAATCAAAGGTAAAAATGTTGATGAAGAAGAAGTTGAGCGTAAGTGTGACGACACTGAACCAATGGCTGGTTTAGCGTTCAAAGTAATGACTGACCCATTTGTAGGTAGATTAACTTTCGTTAGAATGTACTCAGGTGTTATCACTTCTGGTAGTTATGT
Source organism: Candidatus Caenarcanales bacterium (assembly GCA_022447685.1). Lineage (GTDB taxonomy): Bacteria > Cyanobacteriota > Vampirovibrionia > LMEP-6097 > LMEP-6097 > DT-14. The sequence goes on from JAKVAO010000028.1 coordinate 1,245, forward strand.
GTTCAACTCATCTACTGGTAAGAAAGAAAGAATCTCTCGTATCATCAAACTTCAAGCTGATGATAGAACTGAAGTTCCTGAACTTAGAGCGGGTGACATTGGTGCTGTAGTAGGTTTCAAAGAAACTACAACTGGTAACACTTTCTGTGACGAGAAAAAAGCAGTTGTTCTTGAATCACTATTCATTCCTGAGCCTGTAATTTCAGTTGCGGTTGAGCCTAAGACTAAGCAAGACCAAGAGAAGCTTGCAACTTCACTTCACAAGCTTGCTGAGGAAGATCCAACTTTCAAAGTTAAAGTAGATCACGAAACTGGTCAAACTATCATCTCTGGTATGGGTGAACTTCACTTAGAGATTCTAGTAGACAGACTTAAGCGTGAATTCAAAGTAGAAGCTGATGTTGGTAAACCACAAGTTGCTTACAGAGAAACTATCAGAGCTAAGGCTACTTCAGATATGAAATACGCTAAGCAGTCTGGTGGTCGTGGTCAATATGGTCATGTTGTTGTTGACTTCGAACCTCTTCCAATCGGAAAAGACGAAGAAGGTAACGATCTTCCAACTTACGAATTCGTTAACAAGATTACTGGTGGTGTTATTCCTAAGGAATATATTCCTTCAGTTGATAAAGGTATCAAAGAAGCTATGCTTTCTGGTTGTGTAGCTGGTTATGAATTAATCGGTCTAAAAGCTACTCTTAACCATGGTTCATTCCACGAAGTTGACTCTTCTGAGATGGCATTCGGTATCGCTGGATCTATGTCTTTCAAAGACGGTGCTAAGAAAGCTCAACCAGTTCTTCTTGAGCCAATGATGAAAGTTGATGTTGAAGTTCCTGAAGAATTCATGGGTGATGTTATCGGTGATATCTCTTCTAGACGTGGTCGTGTTGAGAAAATGGAAACTGAAAATGGTCAATCTAAAGTAGCGACTATAGTTCCACTAGCGAACATGTTTGGTTATGCAACTGATATCAGAAACAAAACCAAAGGTCAGGGAACATTCACTATGGAATTCTACGCTTATGAAGAAGTTCCTCCAAATGTAGCTCAAGAAATTGCTACTGGAAGAGCAACTGCTGCTGCGTAAGTCTTTCATTTGCTTCTGCAAACGCAGAACTTGAAGCAATACATATGAAAACATGATTTGTTTGTATTGCTTTAAGTTCAAGGAAAATCTATACCCAGAACGAAAAGCCCTCACTTTACACGCAGTGAGGGCTTTTTATATTAATTAAGTAAGTTATAAAATTATTTCACAAATAGAACATGTTGCAGACACTACATAAACTTAGCAATCATACTCATAACTGATGCTACTTGTTTCATATCAATGTCTTGCAAATTCAGAGTTCCACCCAGATTACCAGCTTCACCATCTTCAGCGAAAATACCTAAAGGATCTGTACTTCCAGCATATATCCAGTCAGGCTTATTAGAAGTAATAGAGCTATCTTCTGCTTTTGCTAGAGTCTGATTCTCAGAGAAAAGATCTAAAGGATCAGCTGTATCAAAGCCCCCAATTTTAATTGTTGGAATCTTCGCTTGAGCCTTAGGAGCAGGATTAATACCAATAGGAGTATATTCAATACCTTTACTGATATCCAAATTAAAACCTGGTAAATTGTTAACACCCATAAATCAAATCCTTAAACCAACCCTGATAGCCCTGCAAATAATTGAACCATTTGCATACCTTCTTTAAATCCGAAGCCTCCACCTCCGCCACTACTAACAGAGGATCCAGCTGGATACCCTGAAGATTGATTCATCAGATTTGCCTGCTGTTGAGCTTTATAACGATCGTTGTCTGCTATCATTGCAAGCTCTTGCTGCCTCAAAGACTGATTTTGAAGATATTCATTATAGGCTGCCTGATATGCCCCAGAATAAGATTGATAAACACCAAATCTATCTTCCTCTGACCCTAATGGAGTAGCAGATGGCATCACGCCTCCCAAACCAGTTAGCTGCTGATAGTCTGCAAGCTTTTGCCCACTAAAATGATTAGGGAGTACACTAGAGTAGTATTGATCAGCACCATGCTGAGCATTACCTGATAAAGATCCGGGAACATAAGAAGTAGAACCAACAGGTGTATAAGAAGTAGCACCCACAGGTGTATAAGAACCACCTAGTCCATAATTCCCCGAAACAGAGTTAGTAACTGGATTATAGCTACCGACCATTACACGCCTCCTTACTGGAATATACAATAAATAGGTTAAGAATTGGCTATAAAGACTATGCTAAAGAAGTTCTACTAAGACCTGTACTTGGTCTACCTGGAATACCCCTGGACATCTCTAGTTTTGTTTGGGCTATAAGTAAATTAGCATAATTCGTTTTAGCCATAGTCGACTCTATACTTCTTTCCATTGCTAATGCTGGATTATAACCTGGATTTGTGACATTAGAAGCATTATTCGTCTTAGGAGCTGGTTTTTGCTTAGGAATGAGTTTAGCTATCTGTTGTATCATACTCATGATTTCTTTCATACCTAAAGTCTTTTTATTCTTAGCTTTAGTATTATCACCAGCTTTTTCAAGCTCTTCAGTAGTCTTAGCTAAATCTTCTTCAGACCTGAAATCCTTAATTTTATCTTCTGCATTAAGAAATCCATCTTTGTTGACGTCACCATCAGGCTTACCGGATATTTTACCGTCACCATTAAGGTCAACGAAAACTTTCTGGTCCTTCTCATCAACAACACCATCACCATTGGTATCGACTTCGAGGTAGCCATCTTCTTTAAACTGCTCAATCTGTTCTTCAGTAAGCTTAGAAGCATCAAAATCTTTTATTTCGTTACCTTCTTTATCAATAAAGCCAACCTCACCTAAATCAAATTCCTCTGCATTCTTAGCTTCTTCAATCTTCGCCGCTAGAGTATCACCTGCATATTCAGCACCAGTAACATCCTTAGCTCCTTCTTGCACCCACTTGTCTCTAATTTCTAAAACCTGTTCATTAAACTCTTTTTGCTTATCCTCATCTAATGATTCAAAAGCTTTATTAAGCTCTTCATCTTGCTTCAAAAGGTTTTCAGTAAAAGTATCATCAGCAATCTCTTCTGGGAGTGCAATACCGTCATCAAGAATGTCTTCAGTGACTCCCTCAAATGCATTCTCCATGATACCAACATCGAAGCCTCCTCCAGCATCACCTGTAAGTCCACCGAAATCCATACCACTTGCTAATGCTCCAAAATCTACCATTTATTCATTCCTCTGTTCTCTTCTTCTTTATTTACACACCCGTAAATTCTTTCACGAGAGCTGCAAAACTGCTAGCACAAAGCTACATAGTAGTGATATCAAAAGAAATTTAAACTTAGGTTAAGAAAAGTAAGTAAATATTGATAAAATTAAAGATTCACATGAAACTTGAACTTCCTAAACTTGCAAAAGTCCTAGTGATTGATAACTACGATAGTTTCACCTATAACATTGTGCAGTATATCAATGAACTCGGCACTGAAACTCTAGTGATCCGCAACGATGAAATTCCAGCAGAAGAGCTAGAAGAATTAGTAGAAACACAAAACATCACGCACATACTGATATCCCCTGGACCAGGCAAGCCTAAAGACGCCAAACTCAGTAACACTGCTATTAGTAAACTTGGAGGTAAACTCCCCATACTCGGAGTATGCCTTGGGCATCAAGCTATTGGTGAAATCTTCGGCGCTACAGTAACTAAAGCCCCTTATTTAATGCACGGCAAAGTAAGTGAAATACACGCTAAGACAGATTCACCTCTGTTTAAAAATATCCCTAGAAAATTTGAAGCCACTAGATATCATTCATTAATTATTGATAAAGAATCTACCCAAGATACAGATCTAGAAATTATCGCTGAAAGCTCTGATGGTCTCATCATGGGGCTTAGCCACCAGAAAATCAAAAATCTCTTCGGTGTTCAATACCACCCAGAATCGATTCTCTCAGAATACGGTCACAAGCTACTAGAGAATTTTCTTGAATTGAGTATATAATTTAGGCTAATGCTTGTTCTTGGAATCAATACTGGCACCTCTATTGACGCTGTTGACTTGGCTTTGGTGGAGTGGCGTAGCCCATTTGATTTGAAAGATTTCTCTATAGTGGCTGAAGATAGCTTTGAATTTGACTTTAACCTCAAACAAGAGTTTGAGAAAATTATTAATAAACAAAACGCAAACTTAGACGAAATCTCAGACCTGAACTATGATTTCAGTAAATTTCTTGCAAGCTTGGTTCAGGAGTTTTCCACGAAACACTCACAGACAATAGACTTGATTGGTCTCCATGGACAGACTATATTCCACGGCGGGAAAAGCACTTGGCAGCTGGGTGATGGCTCCATCATCGCAAATATACTAGACATAGACACAGTCTCTGACTTTAGAGGAGCTGATATAGCTAGAGGCGGCTGCGGTGCCCCACTTATAAGTTTCCTCGACGAAAGATTGATTCGATCTAACCATGAGAACATTGCAACTTTGAATATAGGTGGCATAGCCAATATCACTGTTATGGAGCAAGGCAAAATCACCATAGCCTATGATACTGGTCCTGGAAATACGCTGATAGATAATCTCTTCCAGAAGCTCTATAATCAAAGCTTCGATAAAGATGGTCATATCGCTTATAAAGGTAAGGTAAATGAAAAATTCGTGGAAAATTTAATCAACAATACCGAATATTTCAAGCAAGAAGCACCAAAATCTACCGGAAGAGAATTATTTAATCATAAATACGCAGATAAATTTCTAGACTTAGGTAATACCCAAAATATCATATCTTCAGCATCTTACCTTACAGTAAAAACTATCAGCCAAGAACTGAAGAAATACAATCTAGAGAAGGTATATATCTCAGGCGGTGGTATCAAAAACAAATTTATAATCGAGCACCTAAAGCAAGATAATCCCCAAATTAAATTCGAAACTCACGACGAAACTGGAATAAAAAGTCAATACAAAGAAGCAATTTTATTTTCTCTACTAGCCTATACAAGCTATAATAAGATCCCGAACAATGTTCCCAGTTCAACTGGTGCTTCAAGCGAAGCAATTTTAGGAAAAATCTCTTATGGCAATGCAAGAAATCAATAAATTACCCAAAACCAAAATCGTAGCGACATTAGGTCCAGCAACAGAAAGTGAAGAAGGAATCAAATCACTTATAGAAGCTGGAATGAGCGTTGCAAGACTCAACTGTTCTCATGGGGACTGGGATACTAGAGTTGAAAGATTAACTAAAGTTCGTAAAATGGCTTATGAACTAGATAGACCAGTAGGTATTTTAGTTGACTTACAAGGTCCAAAAATCCGTACTGGAACCCTACCAGAAGGTGGCGTTAGCATAAGTAACGGAGAAAATATTATTCTTACTACAGTTAAAACTGATACTGATTACAGACACGATGCGCCAATCAAAAAAATCTTCGTTAGAAATTATCCAGAGCTAACCAAAGACGTAGAAGCTGGGCAAAGCATTTTAATCGATGATGGAGTCATCAGACTAGAAGCAAGTCAAGTCAGAGATACTGAAGTAGAGGCTAAAGTTATTTTTGGTGGAATCGTTAAATCTAATAAAGGTGTTAACCTTCCAGAATCTGACCAGAAGAACTTAGCTTCAATTACAGAGAAAGATAAAGAAGACATAGTTGAAGGTGTAAGAAACTCTGCTGAATTCATCGCTCTTTCCTTTGTAAAAACTGCTGCAGATATTATTGAACTAAGACAATTAATCAATGAATGTAATGTTGATGAACTTCCTATCAAAGTTATCGCTAAAATCGAGAAACCACAAGCAGTAGATAAGCTTGATGAAATTTTAGACGTAGTTGATGGTGTCATGGTCGCTAGAGGGGATCTAGGTGTAGAACTAGAGCCACAGAAAGTACCTATGATCCAAAAAGAGATCATTAGCAAAGCTAACTTCAAGAAAAAATTTGTAATCACAGCAACCCAAATGATGGATTCAATGGTAAATAAACCATTCCCAACTAGAGCTGAAGTTTCTGATGTTGCAAACGCAATCTTAGACGGAACTGATGCTGTTATGCTTTCAAACGAAACAGCGATGGGATCTTATCCTACTGAAACGGTTTCACAGATGGCAAAAATCGCACTAGAAGTTGAAACTAATGGTGAAATCAAAGTTGAGAAAAGAAATCTTAAAGATCTTGACCCTGAGAATGTTGATTACATCAACCACTTAGCTATAGCGCAATCAGTTGAGAATTTCTCTAAGCTAAAGCATGTCGATAAGATTATCGTTTTCACTTGTTCTGGCAAAAGTGCAACTATGATTTCGAAGTTAAGACCAGACGCTAAGGTTATTGCAGCTACAACTTATGAGCACACTTATAACTATTTATCTATATTATGGGGTGTTATTCCTGTTCATTTTGATGAAGTTCAACAAACAACTGAAACTATCTACAATATTGAGCGTTATTTGATTGATCAACAATTAATTGAAGAAGGTGAAACTGTTATAGTAACTGGTGGTTTACCAATCGCAGCTAGAGGACCTTCTAACTTCGTTAAACTTCACAAATGTGATGGTTCAATCAAAGAACTTAAAGAAATCAGTAAAGAACTTAACGCTAAAAAATTAGGTCCAACTATAAAAAAGCCTGATCCAGCTCTGCAAAGTTAAATGAACTACAGCTACAACCTTATATATGATTCTAAGAGCTTAAAACTCCGTATTTGGGCTTTAATCATATCGGTCTTAGTTGGTGACTATGTTTCTATAATTCAAAGCCAAGAGCTTCTAGGTAAATCCTATGCTGGTCTTAGTGACGCAGACTTGGAGAAATCTTTAATTCTGGTTCTAGATTTTGAAGTTGATGATGATTTTGAAGCTTTAGATGAAAGCTATATAAATTCAGTCTCTGATAAAAGAATCTACAAAGGTAAAGAAGCCATCAAAAGATGTCTAATATTAAATTCATGGGTTTCAAAACTTTTCTCTAAGCAGCTTGCTGATTCATAAGATTGCCAACTTCAACTAAGGTTGCTAGTTGTTCTGGCATTTCATTTAATGACTCAACTGTATCACCAATCAATTGTTCTTCACTCATTGGCTTAGTTTCAGTAGCTTTAGCACTAATAAATAATTTTGCTGAACTTATAGTATCAAACTTACTTGTATCAATAAGTGAAGCTGCTATATCTTCAGCTGAAAAAGCTGCATTTAATGATTCAGTAGTGCTAGGCTCATTTCTAACTGGAGCTGGACTAGGAGCAGTCGATACTGCAGAAGCACCTGCAGTTTTAGCTAACATGTCTGCACTAACAGTGCCCATAGTTGCTTCAAGATCTGCTCTCAAACCAGCAGCTGTATTTGCCGCCGCTTCTTTCGATGATCCAGTATCAGCTTCAGTCGCTAAAGAATCATTCTCCTTTACAGGTGTGTTGCCATTATTAGAACCAACACCATACTGGCTGATTCTATTATATGGATCATTATTAGGACCACTTACTGCCATACACTTAGATTAGTCCATATGGAGTTTAAGAATAGGTTAAGGGAAGCTAAAAGAACTAAAGGATCCACTGAAAAACGTCTAAAGTAACATTTTTCAACCCTGACCGAGGAATGAATCCTAGCTCAGGGAGCGGATCCTTGATCGAGCGATTGCCGAGTGCAGATAAGTTTACTTATTTGCCGAGCTAAGTGAGATAAGCAACTTGTCTGCTTTATATTCTTTATCAGGCAGTCGCCACTCAAAACTTCGTTTTGCAGTGCCTCCTTATGTATTCCTTGTATAAACCTTAGGTAAACGTAAATTTAGTGAAGTCACTAACTCATAACTAATAGTATTAGCAAGTTTAGACCATTCCCGAATTGGTAAATGAGGACCAATTAATTCCATAGTATCTCCTACTTTAATGTCTTCTACATCTCCGATGTCATACATCATTTGATCCATGGTAATCAAGCCAACCTGTTGGTGAAAACTATCTTTACAATAACCTTTTATTCTGCCAGATAAGGATCTAGGTATACCATCTGCATAACCTAAAGGTAAAGTCACTATCTTAGTAGATCTTTTGGTACGCCAGAGTGACTGATAACTGACAGCTTCTCCTGGGAGAATGGATTTTAGGAATACAACCCTTGCAAACAGTGACATTACTGGCTTAAGTATCGGATTATCTAAACCAAATAATTCAATACCCACTCTAACAAAGTCAAAAGGCTCCTGATTAATCATTCTAGCCGCTCTGCTGCTTGCAATATGCCTAGGATAAGTCAAATCATCAGTAAAGTTAACAAATTTACTAGTCTGAGAAGCGCAAGTAGGGTGATCGTCAGCATTAGAATAGTGAGAATAGATAGACTGAATCTTAATATTGAATAATATATCTATTTTTTTCACGATATCTAAAAATTCTTCTGGTTTTTCACATTTAAAGCCTATACGGTTCATTCCTGTGTCAATTTTTAGATGAATTTTGGCTACTTTTTCGATGTCTTGAGCCATTTTCTGTAGCTTTTCAGCAGCTGCATAATCACAGACAGTAAGTTCAATATCCTTCTCTAAAGCAACTCCATAGGACCAATCAGGAGTGATACCTAAAACCATTATTCTTTTATTGGTGGATTGTCTTAGATTTAAAGCTTCATCGATATTTGCAACAGCATAAGAATCAACAAAGTCATATGAATCCAACATATTAGCGATAACGCCAGCACCATGACCATAAGCATCCGCTTTGAGAACTAAAATCAAAGGCTTTTTACATTGCTGATGTATAGTTTTCAGATTATCTTCCAAGCAATCTAAATTAACTTCAAGCCACGCATCACGATAGAAACGAGTATTTATATTAATATCAGGTCTAACTTGCATCTTTCTATACTTATAATATATACAAAGTTACGCAAAATTAACAGCTTCTCGAGAATTCAAGCCTAAAAGCTGAAGCGCGGAATCTAATAAGGATTCATCAAAATCAGGCCAGTAAGTATCAGTAAAGAACAACTTCGCTGAAGCTGACTGCCATAATAAGAAATTACTTAGCCTTTGCTTACCACCTGTTCTAATAACCAGATCAATATCAGGATAAGAACTAGTCATTAAATACTTAGAAAATTCCTGCTCGTCTATATTTATAATTTCATCTAAATTAACTTCATTTAAGATAGTATTTGCAGCCTGCTTAAGCTCAGAAGCCGAACCATAGTTTAAAGCAATATTCAGAACTAACTTGGTATTAGATTTAGTCTCATCCTCTAATTTTTTTATTGCTCTTTCGAGCTTAGTATCTTCAAAAACACTTAAATCACCAATGAAACAGACTTTCACCCCCTCTTCTTTTAAAGAATCTAGCTCTTTTATAGCAGACTCAGTAAGCAAAGTAAAAAGAAAATCAAGCTCAGTCTTAGATCTTTTCCAATTCTCTGAAGAAAAAGCATAAACAGTTACATAGTCAATAGACCTTGCTATAGATGCCTGAACCAAGCATCTAAGAGCCTTTACACCAGTTTTATGACCATCTGAAGCAAGTAAACCTCTAGATCTAGCCCATCTACGGTTACCGTCCATGATGACTCCAATATGCATGAATTGCATTATAACAAATCATACATACAACTTAGCAAAGTCACAGAAAAACCACATTTTTGACTATTCAGAAATCTTCGAGCTATGGATAAATATTATCAAGGAGTCGTTGAAAACATAATTTTATATGAGTGTTAGTTTCTTAGGTTTAAACTCTTCTTTTGACTCAAATGCTTTAGTTAGTCAGCTTGTACAGCTTGAGACTCAAAGTAGAATCGGACCTCTTGAACAAAGACAAAGAGAACTTAATATAGAACAACAAAGTTTAAATTCTTTAAGTTCAAAGGTTGGAGCACTTAAACGTTCTTTATCTGTAGATGGAGTTACTCAAGGTTTCGAGTCTTTAATTACTAATTCAGCTTCTGTTTCCGATGAAGACAAAGCAAGTATAAGTGTATTTGCAAGAGCAACTCCACAAAGTTTTGAATTAGATATTCTAAGATTAGCTACTACCTCAGTGCGTGAATCATCTTCATATGTAGATACTGGGGTAACTACTGCTTCGAGAATCGCCGACGCTAATTTTCGTGGTGTGCTACAAGAAGGTGCAGTCACCATAAATGATGAGACTTTCACCCTACCTGACCTTAGTGAAAACTCTACAGTACTTGATACAGCGACTAAACTTAGTAATGGTTTAACTACAACAAGCTTAATAGCAGACGCAACTTTAAATGGAGTTAGTTCAATAACAGATGGTTCAGTGACTATCAATGGAACTAGCGCTAACGTATCTGGACTTACAGATGTTCAATCTATATTAGATTTTTTCAGTACTAATTACGCAGGAGTCGGAGCAAGCCTAGTAAATGGTCAAATAGAATTAACAGGGATAAATACCATCGGAGATGCTGGTGATACCAGTGATATTCTCTCAGCACTTGGCTTGAACGAAGATAATCTTTCAGGAACCACACTCACTGGAACTCAAGACCTATCATTGCCAGAGTTAACCGACACACTTGACTCCATAGGAGTTACAGGAACAGTTATTACTATAAATGGAACTGATGTTAACTTTGATCCTCTTACTGATACTATAGACGACCTAATCACCAGTATCAATAATGAAGCAGGTTTAGATGTCACTGCCAGTTACGATGAAAGCACTGGAAAATTTGCCTTAACGAATGACACTGAAGGTGCAAATTCAATTACAGTAAGCTCAATCGACAGTAATATAGTCACCAACTTTGACCTAACGAATGAAACACTTGGTAATACAACTAATGTTCAAGACATACTTGATTTTTTCACCAATAACTTCACTGGAGTTACAGCAAGCTTAGTCAATGGGCAAGTACAGCTAGATGGTGTCTCCAACCTAGGTTCAGCTGGTGATGAAAGTAATCTACTCTCGGTACTTGGACTAAATAATGCTTTTATTAATTCTGGAACAGCACTTGGGATTCAAAATATTTCTACACCATCAGTACTTGATACCTTAGACAGCATAGGAGTCACTGGAACGAATATCTCTATAAACGGTGAAGAAATTACCTTTGATCCAGCAGTAGATACCATAGAAGATTTACTCTCATCTATTAACAATAATAGTGCAACCAATGTAAAAGCCAGTTATGATACCTTGAATGGAGTTTTAAAACTCACCAACTCCAGAACTGGAGCCCTGACTATTCCAGTAAGTTCTACAGATAGTAATATTGCAACTATCTTCGCTCTTGATAATGAAACCCTTGGTGACAATGCCGAATTTCAGATCTCCACTCTCAACAATGGGCAGACACTAGTCAGTAACAATAACAGTGTAGGAGATATAATCACGGGAGTTACATTGAACCTAAGTGAGGTTACCACAGACCCAATCACTATAACGATTTCAGAAGACAGCAGTCAATACAAATCTAGAATCGATGCTGTACTGGAAGAATTAAATGACATAATCTCCGACACTAGAGAGTCTGACTTAAGTGTAGCTAGAGGTCTTGAAATAGGACTTAAGAGGATTATCACCTCAGTCTTTGACAATTCAAATCCAGAAAGTTACAAGTCCTTAGTAGAGGTTGGTTTAGCAAGTTCACTTGTAAATGATGCCTTTGCCGGTTATACACTTAATGGTACAAGCTTTGGCGAAGCTTTAGCACGAGATCCAAGTGCGATCAATACCTTACTTTTCGGTAAGACAGATAGTGAAGTTCCCACTTTCACAGATGGTTCACAAGGTCTTTTTGTACAGCTGGATGAATTTCTCGCTGAGTACGTAACTGGTACTGATGCTGTTTTCACCAGTTTAGATGATAGTCTCGATAGAAGACTTAGAGATCTTAGTGATCAAATCTTTAGAGCTGAGGAAGGTATCACAAACTTTGAAGATAGGCTTATTAGACAATTTTCACAATTAGATACATTGAATGCTGAATTACAGCAACAACAGGCTGCTATTGGTGGATAACAAATTTTAATACTAAATTAAAAGGGGTAAGAAATGAGAAAATTCGATAATCTTGACGACTGCACTAATGAATTAGAGAATATTGACGAAGAGCTCAAAGTCGCTTTCAACGATGACAAATTTAATGTTTGCATTGAAAAAGCATCTCTGAGATCAGTTGTTATTAGTCAAATCAATCAATTAAGAAGAACTCATAAATTATCAAAAAAGGCAGAAGAGAAAATCAAAAGAAGCTGGGAAAACAACCAGTTTATAGTAGACGGTATTCAAAATAAACAAAAAGTAATTAAAGACAGACTGAATAAAAGAAAGAAGTTTATGCAAAAAGTGCGTAAATGTAATTATGAGAATTAATAATAAGCTCTCAATATGAGAGGTGTGTACAACGTATAAGTTCAAGGCTGAGGCGGAAGAAAAAGCGCAGTGACAAGTACATGCGACAGCATTGGACGCTTTACAAAAATAAGCCTGGGGTCCCTGCAAAACGAAGTTTTGTGGGGTAAATAACATGAGCATTTTGATGACAACGAAAACACAGAAATTATAGTTGTACACACCTCTCAATATGCTAAAACATTAATTGTATGTTAATAGACACCCACGCTCATATAAATTTCTCTGATTTTGCTGAGGATAGAGAAGAGATTATGGCTAGAGCCTATGAGCTTGGTGTCAAAAAAATTCTTCACTCTTGTTGTAGAGTCTCAGAGATAGAAGAGCTTATCAGACTGGGATATGAATATGATATCTCAGATTCCATGGCTAATCTTTTCATAGCTGTTGGAGTTCACCCGATTGAAGTTTCCAGCTGGGAGGATAATCACGCTCAGTTAATTAGAGAAATTATTAAACGTGAATTTGAAAGTCATAGACATAAAATCCGTGCAATTGGTGAAACTGGCTTAGATTACTTTCACTGTCAGGAATTAAGCGACCAAGAAAAACAAAAAGAAATTTTCCAAGAGCAAATTCAATTAGCAAAAGAGTTTTCCTTGCCTTTAATTATTCATACCAGAGATGCTTGGAATGATACATTAGATATTCTTAAAACGAATTTTAAAAATTCAACCTCAGATCGCAATGGAACTATTCATTGTTATACAGGGGATCTTGATTTCGCCAAAGCCTGTATTGATTTAGGTTTCTTCATTTCATGGTCTGGAATTTTAACATTCAAAAAAACAGAAAATCTTCGTGAAGTAGCGAAAAAACTTCCATTAAAGCGCACCTTAATCGAAACCGACTGTCCATATCTCGCTCCTCAAGCCAAACGCGGTAAAAGAAACGAACCAAGCTATGTTAATTATGTAGCAGAATGTCTGAGTGAAGTATACAATCTAGAGCAGCAAGAAATCGCTAAACAAACTACAAGTAACGCTGAGTACTTATTTCAATTATGAGATTTCTTTGTTTAAGCCTAATCATCCTCAGTCTCAGTACTTGCCTAAATACATCAGCGAAGAACTCAGCTAAATTAAATAAAGAGCTACTAATTTCTGCACAAATCGAGTCAGTACTCATGGATTATTATGAGCGCAAGAAACTTGCTGATGAAGAGAATTCTCACTACTTTGTAATTGCACTAATCTCTTCTGGCAAAAATGAAGAAGCTAAAGAATTACTCAAACAATTAATCAAAAAATATCCTAAAAATGAAAAGTTCCCTAAAGATCTAAAAAGCTTGTATATCTTTGAACAGGACTTCAAATCAGCTCAAGAACTAGGTTTAACAGAAAGTGAATTAAGTCACCTAGAACTCAAAAAAGTTTTTTTTGAAACAGGAATAGAGAACAGTAAACTTAGCCATCTCAACTCTGATAGTAAGTTTCCATTATTTGAAGAGTTGAAAAAGATCGATAATCGCAGTCCATACTTACCAAGTAAACTTGAATACCTTTTCCTAACCATAAAATTTTTAAGTAGCTTTCAAGTAGAGGGAGAGGAAGCCAAAACAAAAGAAAAAGAATTAAGGGATTTTTACAAACTAATAGAGCTATGTAAAAAACAAATCAAAAAAGATGCACAGAAAATTATCACTCAGCATAAAAAGAAACTTTTCCCAAAAACTTTAGACTTTTATGAACTCGGAGAAGCCTATAGAGTTTTAGCCTTACTTAGTTTTCTTGAAAGTGAACAGCTCGGCAAATTTGGTTTACTGAGTCAAAACCTTGCAGCAGATGCTGAAAAGAAAAAACAAGAATTAAGAATATATTTCCAAATGGCAGATCAAAACTACAAAAGAATGCGCTCGATTTGGCTTGAAGAAGATACCAAATATTTCAGACCAATTATGCAAGATTATGAAACAGTAACTGAATTTGGTTATGTTTTACCTCAATGGGTTATCACTGTCCAAAGACTAAATTAATTTCAAAATTTCAGAAATATCAGCTGCTTTATCAAGCTCATTATTTCTCTTATAGATTGCAACCAAATTTCTGATGCATCTTGCAACGATAAAAGCTTCTTCGATTGGATCTAAATATTCATCTCTCCAGAAAACACTTAACTCTTGCGCGCGAATAACACATTCTTCTTTGGTAATCTTTCTACCACCAAAAAACGGATCCAAAAATTGGTCAGCAAATTTAATAATGAAATGCCCCGGAGCACCAACACCATGAACATCAATACCAAGTCTTCTTGCAACTAAAATATAAACGGAAGAAAGCATGATTGGATTACCAAGCTTGGTTTCAAGAACTGTGTGCAAGAAATTATTACGAATATCGTAGTAATTAGATTGGTTACCAGAAAATTTCTCCTCATCGAAAAGAACAGTATTGATAGCCTTGATAGTATCATCAGTTGTAGCTTTAGTATCCAAAAGCTCTGAAACTCTTTTTGCGTAAGAATCTAATTGCTCAGAGTAAGCTATTTCGTCTAAATATGGTGTGTAAACTCTAGCTACTAGGAATAAGCCTTTCTCCAAATCATGATGATGGATTCTTTTCCAATCTTCAATCATATACTTAAGACTCAATCTTGAGGCATGATACCAATTGTCAATCAAATCATCGTCGTTGGATTTAGAAGCGATATCATCAATAAGCTTCAGTGATTCAGGGCTCAAAGAACTAACTTGCTGCGCCATTAAAGATAAGACGGAAGTGTCAGAATCTTTCAGTAGGCTAACAAAACCATTAATTTGACTTTCGGAGAGGGCTTGAGTTGAATGCATATAAAACAATTCCAGATACATAATTATAGAAAATTTCACTTCATTAATTCAGACTTTTCTGCTTAAGACTGGTCAAATTTCCAAATTTAATATAGATTTAAGTATCTATTTAGGGTATATCAACATTAAGGTCAATATAAGTATGGATAATAATACAAATCCTGAGGCAAATAACAACAAAAGCCCCAAAAAAAGAAGAAGGTTAAGCGACCTACCAGCCTTAAGTGAAAACACTAAAGACAAAATGGCTGAGAAAATTAATTATTTCAAGACTTTACCGAATCAAATATTAGAAAATGTCAAAGACCTCGAAGCGCCATTAAGAGTATCTAAAGACAAACATACAACTTATCAAAACCTAAAATCAAGCGTGATCAAAGGTAGAATCTCCATAGTAAATATTAGTGATGAAGTAGACCCAGAGCATTTTAAGAAATGATAAAATTTCACCATGTTCAAGTTTACAAGGCACAGCCTTGTTATACGTTTTTTGTTTTTCTCGGGGCTCATATTATTTTGGGCTTTTATTGCTTACTTAAAAATCTATCCAAATTATTTATTACCAAGCCCACTTGAGGTACTGAAAACCATCAATTTTGGTTTTTTTGAAGGTGACTATTTTATAGCTCTAGGTTCATCTTTTAGAAGAGTTTTAGTTGGTTACCTAATGGCTGTAAGTATTGGTTTAATTACAGGTTTAGGCATAGCCAGATTCAAATACCTAAGTGACAGCATCGGCGCCTGCTTAACTGCCTTGCAATCGATTCCTAGTGTCGCTTGGGTCCCATTGGCTTTACTCTGGTTTGGCATTTCAGAAGCAGCTGTACTGTTCATAGTTATACTTGAAGCTTTCATCCCATCTGCTCTAGGTGTGCAGAATAGCATCAATAATATCCCCGTTAAATTAATCCAAGCTGGTCAATCACTTGGTTGTAGCGGCTATAGCTTATACAAACGAGTCATAATCCCAGCGATACTTCCGCAGTTACTTAGCAGTCTCAGACTCAGCTGGGCGTTTGCATGGAGGGCACTTATCGCAGGAGAACTATTCGTAAATGGCTATGGTTTAGGGCAGACACTGGAACTTGGAAGAAGCTTATCTGATATGTCTCAAGTAATAGCAATGATAGTTATAATTGCTATAGTTGGTTATTTGACTGACAATATATTTTTCAAATCTCTAGAAAAAACTCTCAACTACCATTAATGACGCTATCCATACAAGATCTGAATCTAAAATTTTCTAGCAAAGGGAAAAGCCAGCAGTTATTTAATGGTCTTTCGCTTGAAATAAACAAAAGTGATTTTGTCTGTATACTTGGGCCTTCCGGCTGTGGCAAAAGCTCCTTTCTCAATATCATTGCTGGCTTTGAGAATAACTATGAAGGTAAAGTTTTATTCAACGGCGAAGTAATTAATAAACCAGATATCAGCAGAGCAGTAGTATTCCAAGATTACGCACTATTTCCATGGCTGAATGTCATAGAGAATGTAAGCTTCGGGCTTAAGAAAAAAATCCCAAATAAAGGTGACAGATTACTGCACGCTGTTAGGTATCTTGAATTAGTAGACTTAGTAAACTTCGCTAAATCTAAAGTAAGCGAACTTTCTGGTGGCATGCAGCAGAGAGTTGCTATAGCAAGAGCACTTGCGGTTAGACCTGAAATTTTACTATTAGATGAACCGCTTGGTGCTTTAGACGAGATATCCCGTAAAAACCTTCAGGATGAGTTGATTAAAATCTGGAAAGAAATTCGACAAACTATTTTATTTATCACTCATAGTGTCGATGAAGCTTTGCTACTCGCTAACAGAATAATTGTTCTCAATTCCAATAGTGAAAAAGTTCTAGATATTGAATTCAATGCAAGTTACCCAAGATCACTTAGCAGTAGCGAATGTACTCAACAAAGAAGCGCTATTAAAGAGGCTTTAAGTTTTACTCAAAACAAAAAACAGAAGATTGAGACAAGTGCTTTTGATCCTGGAATTTAGCAGTGTTATAATTTTTCTTAATGGGAAAAAAAATTGCAGTTTTATATGGAACAGAGACTGGTAATTCTGAAGGAGTAGCTGATGAATTTGCTAAAGCCGCTAAATCCAAAGGACACGAAGTTGAGTTAGGATCTATCGCAGACAAAAGTCTTGATGATTTAAAGAATTTCGAAACTTCAGTTTTTGTAATTTCCACTTGGGGCGATGGAGATCCCCCAGGAGACGCTGAAGGAATCTGCAATAATCTCTTCACATCAGAAGCTGACGAACTTAAACTCGATAAAATGCGTTTTCATGTTCTTGCGTTAGGTGATAAGAGCTATGTTGACTACTGTGGTTGCGGCAGAAGACTAGATGGTCATCTTGAAAGATTGGGTGCAAGTAGATTTTTAGATAGAAAAGACTTAGACACAGACTTTGAAGATCACGTTGATGCGTGGAAAGATGAAGTACTGAAAGTTATCTAATAAATCAAGCTTAAAAGTTTATAGCTCGTAGCTAGCATTAATAATGAAAATCGCTATAATAGCTATTGATGATCAATCCTATTATAAGCAAACGTAAAAATTTCAAAAAACCAATCAAAGTTCCAGGAGATAAATCTATCTCCCATAGATCAATAATACTGGGATCTATCGCTAAAGGAAGAACTGAAGTTAGTAATTTCCTTACTGGAGAAGATTGTATTTGCACTCAGAAAGCTTTTCAGGCTTTGGGTGTGGAGATAGAAACTTATTTCGGCAACCCAGATAATCCGACTTTAAGAATCAATGGTAATGGTATCTACTCACTTAAAGAAGCGAAAGAAGATATATACCTAGGCAATTCAGGAACTGGAATGAGATTACTTTCTGGACTTTTTGCAGGTTTACCTTTTAACACGAAGCTCACTGGAGACGAGTCTTTAAGCTCTCGCCCAATGAAAAGAGTAATAGATCCTCTGACTCAAATGGGAGCGAATATTGCATCCAACGAAGGCAAAGCACCTCTCAATATCAATGGTACTAATAACCTAAGAGGCATTACTTATCACTCCCCAATTGCTTCAGCTCAAGTCAAATCCTGCTTGCTATTGGCTGGTTTAAACGCTGAAGGTGTAACCACAATCATAGAACCAGAGAAGTCTAGAGACCACTCTGAAAGAATGCTCGAGTATTTTGGTTCGAATATTTCTTACCATAGTGGCAGCTTAGAAGTAAGTATAAAAAAATCAGAGAAAGATCTTTCTGGTCAAATTATTAGGGTCCCTGGAGACATATCCAGTGCTGCATTTTTTATGGTAGCCGGAGCGATTTGTGAAGACTCTGAAATATTTCTAGAGAATGTTGGTATCAACCCAACAAGAACTGGAATTCTAGATGTTTTAACTATGATGAACATCGACTTCAACGTTGAAAATATTCGAGATGAAGCAAGAGAACCAAGAGCTGATATCTTAATCAAGAGTTCAGAAATCAAAGGCTGCGAAATCTCGGGCAATCTTATTCCAAGGCTAATCGATGAAATTCCTGTAATTGCAATTCTAGCTGCTCAAGCAAATGGAACTACTGTAATCAAAAACGCTGAAGAACTTAAAGTAAAAGAATCTAACCGTATTACCAGCACCGTAAATATGCTCAAAGAGCTTGGGGTGAATGTTGAAGAAACGGACGATGGCATGATTATAGAGGGCCTAGCCGCTAAAGAATTTCCAGGTAGCAGTTCTAGTACAGATAAAATAGTAATAGACAGTCATGGTGATCATAGAATTGCTATGAGTTCAGCTATAGCTGCACTGCAATCGAGTAAGCCTGTCGAAATTCTCAAAAGTGAGTATGTAAACACCTCATTTCCTGGATTTTTCGAATTACTAAATAAAGAAGAAGCTAGAGCTTAGTTTTCTGGTTTATGTTTTTTAGCTCTTCTATAAATTCATCTGAAAATTTAACTAGACTTTTATCGAAGATACCTAGCTTTGCTAAATCTCTTAGGTAAATTTCTGGATAGTGAAAATCTGGATCAATACTATATCTTTGAATAACATCATAATTTTTATTTACGTCGAGCTTTTCTTTGACATTTTCAATTTTATTTTTTAAATTTAAGAATCCCTCTTCTTTATCCACTAAACCATGCATTAAATTGAGAAAAATCACTTTATCTTCATCGACCAAAGATTTTGTAGATTGACGAAAAACTCTAATATTAGCTTCAGGCATCTTTTCATAAAATTTGTCTACCAAATTGATTCCTAGGTCCTCTATCTTATTAATCTTCTTCTTTAGATCTGCTAAATCTGGATAGTCATCGTATTTTGAATCATGAATCTTGGCATCAAGTCTCTGGGCATACAAGCATATACTTGCGTAATCCAAGAAAGCCTCTATTGAAGGTCTTTCATACTTGGAGTATTGAAAAGAATCTACATGAATACCTTCAATATGTTTTTGAAATTCATCTATCCACTGATCATTCTTCCTGTACAATATTAAATCCTCGGCTGTTAAGTTTTTCTTGAAAACATATTCTTGATTATCTTCATAGCCATTATTTAGATTTGGAAGCCAAGAAGCGTTAGAAGGGTAATAATTATGTTCAATATAAAAAGAAGGAATAATTTTAAACTTCCCGGAGCCGCGTCCAAAAAAATCACCCTGCTGAGATCCCCCCGTTGCCAGTGGATAGCTAAATACGAGTGGTTTTACTAGTTCGCAATTTTCTAGTGTATAGAAAATAGAATCTTTATCTAAAGTCTCTTTTTCTTTTTTGACTAGGGATTTAAAAAGGATTTCATCTTCACTACCTGTTATTTGTTGATATTTGCCCTCAATTTTGTATAATTCTTCTGCAGCAGCAGCAAATTTACCTTTAACCAATGGAGAAATTTCCCTTGGGAAGTTTTTAAAAATCTGCTCAATTGAGTTATCTTGATTCAGAGCCGAGAATAAAGCCCTGCTATATCTATCAACAAAGCTCTGATTATTTTTGTCTACTTGAGAATTACAACTTGTACTGTTTTGGAGTTTTATTAAGCAATCAAGATGCCTATTTATCCTCTTGAATATATTAACAACACTCTGCAAATTTACTAAAGTTTCCAAGTCTTTCTTAATTTCTTGGTGATTCTGAATAATACTCTCTCGACTTTGTTTAACTTTTTGCAAATTTAAGAGCTTTGAATTAAACAATTTCCCTATATTACCTCAAAATATCTTTACAAGTACGATGTATTAACATTATACTTACGAGCAGGGATGCGAGTCAAGATAATCTTGCAAGTTTTGCAATTAAATATAGTTCCATAAAAATTGATATGCTATAATAATCACTTCAAGGTGAGAGAACTATGTCTAAAAAAATTAATCCTGATAAGCAACAAGCTGGTATGAAAAGAGCAGCTAAAGTATTAAAAAGAAAGCAAAAAAAGGCTAAAGCAAATAAAGCTTAAGTGAAAGTACCTTTATTAGACTTACAGGCACAATACGCTCAAATCCAATCAGAAGTTGAGCCACAAGTCCTTAGCATTCTACGTAGTGGCAGATATATAATGTCTGACCATGTTAAATCTTTTGAAAAAAATTCTGCTGAGTTCCTTGGTGCTAAGCACAGTATTTCATGTGCAAATGGCTCAGATGCTTTGTATATATCGCTTTTAGCGTTAGATATTGGAGCCGGTGATGAAGTTATAACTACTCCATTTACCTATATTGCAAGCTCAGAAGCTATAGACCAAGTAGGTGCTAAACCAGTATTTGCAGATATTGATCTTAATAATTTTAATATTTCAGCTAAAGAAATAGAAAAACAGGTAACAGAGAAAACAAAAGCAATAATTATTGTTCATTTATTCGGTCAAGCCTGTGATATGGACTCAATAATGAATCTTGCAAGTAAGCATAATCTAAGAGTAATTGAGGATTCAGCTCAGGCTTTTGGAACAGAATATATTGATACTCAGAAAATTTCCCATAAAGCTGGAGCTATAGCTGATATAGGAACTTATAGTTTTTATCCTACCAAGAATCTTTCTTGTGCAGGCGATGGTGGTCTTATGACTACTAACTCAGATGAGCTTGCAGCTAGACTTAGACGTATCAAAGCTCATGGCTCAGAGAAAAGGTATTATCACTCTGAACTAGGAGTAAATAGTAGGTTAGATGAAATACAAGCAGCAGTTCTAAATTCTAAACTTAAATTAATTCAGAGCTGGAATCAAAAAAGATCTGAGAATGCCAAAATTTATTTTCAATTATTGAAAGACTTGGAAAAAGATAAATTCTTAAAGTTACCTAGAGTTGAAGACTATAGTAATCATATCTTTCATCAGTTTTCAATTTTGGTTTGCCCAGAACATGAAAAATCTCAAAACTATAGAGATGAGCTTAAGCAATTTTTAGGAAATAAAGAAATAGGTTCAGAAATATATTATCCATTATCTCTGCATCAACAAGAAGTTTATGAATATCTGAATTATAGTGAAAATGATTTTCCTAATTCACTAAAAGCATCGAATTCAGTACTCTCAATTCCTATATATCCTGAATTAAATAGAGAACAGATTGAATATGTTGCAGAATCAATTAAAGAGTTTTTTGCAACAAAAAAGATACAAATTGAAGCTGCGCTTAAAGCGGCAGTCTAAGCTTAGAAAGACCGCCGCAGAACTTCAAATTCAAGGCTTTCGAGGATAAGAAAGCGCGGTGTAACTGTATCTTATATGTCTTTTATAAGAGCATGCTCGTTACACTCATTAAAGAACGGACAAATCACACACTCTTTGAAGACTTTTTCTGGCAAAGTCTTAATGTTAACCTCTCTATAAAGTAATTTTTCAAAAAAAGCAACCTGATAAGTAAGAGCGAAGATCTTTTTGATATTCATTCCTCTTGCTTCATCTTCACAGTCTAAAACTAATTGAGCTCCAAGCCCTTGCCCTTGATAATCTTGCATAACTGCAAGGCTTTTAACCTCAGCTAAAGCCTCAGAAAAGATATCTAAGTGAGCACAGGCAACTATTTCTTTACTTTTAGTGTCTTCTATAACCCTAAAACCTCTTATAAGTCTGAATAATTGATCTTCAGTCTTAGCTAATAGAAGTTTTTGGTCGGAAAAAGACTTTAAAAGCAAATATATTGCTTTAATATCATCAACTCTAGCCCGGCGTATACTAATATTAGAGTTTTTCACCTTAATCAGCCTTGATTTTAGTGCTATGCAGTGATTTTCAGCTTAGCTTATAACTATAAAATAAAAAAAGACCATACTCAGGGGGGGGAGAAGTATGGTCTATGAATAATATTTATAGCATATTATCTGACTAAAATAAAGTTAAATTATACTAATTGTACAACTGCAAGCTGTGCATTGTCTCCACGGCGGAAACCATTCTTAACTATTCTAGTAAATCCAGATTTTTGGTCTTTATATCTTTCTGAAACAGCATCAAATAGATCTTGAACTACTTCTTTATCATAGATAAAACCTGCAGCCTGTCTTCTAGCATGTAAATCGCCTCTTTTAGCAAGAGAAATCATCTTTTCAACTTCACATACAAGAGCCTTAGCATTTACCAAAGTAGTGTTAATCTGCTTTTCTCTTAATAAACATGTAGTTAGAGCTCTAAGAGCAGCTTTTCTTTGGTCTGCTGGTCTATTTAATCTTCTTCTTTTTCTTCTATGTCTCATTTTTTGACCTTTTTAAATATTAAAATTACTAAATCTTACTAAAAATCAGCGTGAGCTAAAGCTGAATCTCTACTTTTGAGGTTGTAACCCATAGATTCAAGCTTATCAAGTACCTCTTCTGCAGATTTCTTACCAAAGTTCTTGATATTCATTAGATCGAAATCAGTTAACTTCAATAAATCAGCTAAAGAATTAATATTAGCTCTCTTCAAGCAGTTATAAGATCTAACTGATAACTCAAGCTCTTCAACACTAACATTATTAGCTTTATCTTCTTCTTTAGTCTCTTCCTCTGGAGCTGATTCTTCAACAGTCTTAACAACTCCAACCTTAGAACCAGTGAAGTCAATAACTGCTTTCATTAGGCCAGTAACTTGAGCTGCTGCTTGACCAATAGCGTCTCTTACAGCAACAGATCCATCACCCCAGATTTCCATGCTTAGCTTATCGTAGTCGTTAGATTGACCTGAAGGACCAGGAACTTCTTCAACGGTATAAGCAACATTTTTGATTGGTGTGAATACTGAATCAACAGGAATAACATCTAATGAAACTGCAGACTCATGAGCTTCAGAAGCTACGTAACCATAACCACGAGCAACAGTAATTTCAACATTTAAATTACCATCTGGAGCTAAATTAGCAATCTCTAATTCTGGGTTAATAATTTCAACATCAGCTGGGCATTCAATTTGAGCAGCTGTAATAGTTTGAGTACCAGAAGCCTTAAGAGTAAGTGTTCTAGTCTCTTCAGTATCCATCTTAACTATTAACTGTTTTAAATTTAAAATTATGTGAAGAACATCTTCAGATAAACCAGAAAGAGAAGTAAATTCGTGATTAACTCCTTCAATTCTTACGTGAGTTACAGCCGAACCAAGAATTCTAGATAATAAAATTCTTCTAAGTATATTACCAATGGTGTGGCCAAAGCCCCTGAATAATGGCTCAAGTACAACTGTACCCCTTACTGAACCAGCTTCATCAGCTTTTTCGTCAACAACAATTTTTAATTCAATATCTTCCATATTTGAAACCTTCCTACTTATAACTAGATTTTATACCCTTCTTGCGCTTGGTGCACGACAACCATTATGAGGAAGTGGTGTAACATCTTTAATAAATGTAACCTTTAAACCTGCTTGTTGTATAGCTCTAGCAGCAGTTTCCCTTCCAGCACCGGGTCCACTAATTAAAACTTCTACTTCTTTCAAACCATAAGTTTCAACTGCTTTTCTTGCAGCTGCTTCAGCAGCTAATTGAGCAGCAAATGGAGTACTTTTCTTAGATCCTTTGAAGCCAGCAGCACCAGATGATGAAGATGCAATAGCACCACCAGTTGGGTCAGTAATAGTAACTATAGTATTATTAAATGTAGAACTAATATGAACTACACCCTTAGGGACTGACCTTTTGTTCTTTTTAGCCTTAGCTTTATCTTTACTATTTTTATTCTTTACTGCTGCCATTTATTTAAAACCTCTTGTCTCTAAAACTTACTTCTTACCAGGCTGCTTCTTACCAGGAACAGCAACTCTCTTCTTACTTCTTCTAGTACGAGAATTTGTCTTAGTTCTTTGACCACGACATGGTAAGCCTCTTCTATGTCTAATACCCCTGTAGCAATTAACTTCAATAAGTCTCTTGATATCAAGACCAATTCTTCTACGCAAGTCACCCTCAATCTCGTATTGCTTTAAAACATCACGAATCTTGATTAAATCTTGCTCACTTAAATCATTGGCTCTGATACTTTCATCGATACCAA
The DNA here is from genome assembly GCA_022447685.1 of Candidatus Caenarcanales bacterium. Taxonomy (GTDB): domain Bacteria; phylum Cyanobacteriota; class Vampirovibrionia; order LMEP-6097; family LMEP-6097; genus DT-14. Next base: position 25,836 of record JAKVAO010000028.1, read on the forward strand.
CTTCTTTCAATATGTCCTGACTTCTCGATAAGCCAATACCATATATGTAAGTAAGTGCTATGACGATTCTCTTATTGGGTAAATCTACTCCGGCTACTCTTGGCATATATAATTATCCTTGTCTCTGCTTATGTTTTGGGTTTTCACAAATTACCATAACTCTACCTTTACGGCGAATTACTTTACACTTGGAACAAATTTTCTTTACTGACGACCTAACTTTCATTGTATGTACTTGTCCTATTTAACAAAATCAAAATCTTACCACACGTACCGAAGGATTTATAAATTATTTACTTTTTACTTAATAATTCTAAATCTACAGCTTATAAACTAGCATTATTATCGCCCGGAGCAGGCGCTCTTCTCTTCGCAATCCTGTAGGTAATTCTTCCTACTTTCAAGTCATATGGCGTAAGTTCGACTTTCACCCTATCACCAGGAAGAATCTTTATATAGTTCTTTCTAATCTTTCCAGAGATACTAGCTAAAACCTCGTGATCATTATCTAACCTAACTACAAATTTGGCACCTTGAACAGTCTCAACCACAGTACCTTCCATTTCAATTATTTCTTTAGACAACGCGTGAATATCTCCTTAAATTAAAGACTATTAGCTAACTATAAGCTAATACCAATTTTTAAAATAGCATCTTCTTAATTTTTTTTCTAAAGGAATAGAAAATAAATCTAAAATCTTTAGCTTTTGAATATGTCTCTAGTTTTTCTAACGTCGGTAATTATTTCTACTGAATCTTTAGTAACTAGTGCTGAATGTTCGAAATGAGCTGAATTTTTACGATCAGCTGTTGCAATTGTCCAACCATCTTTGTGTTTTTTGATGGCAGAAGTTCCAATATTAAACATCGGTTCAACTGCAAGTACCATACCTGGCTTAATTTCATCATCAGGATAATGCTTGAAATATTCAGTGAAATTAGGGATAAACGGCTGACAGTGGTACTCTGGGCCTATGCCGTGGCCACCAAATTCCTGAACATTGCCATAGCGTTTATCTTTAGCAATTTGCTCTATAGCCTTAGATATATCACTAATAAAACCACCTGCTTTAATAGAATCAAGCCCGGCCCACAGACCTTCATTTGTAGCTTCTAATAGGCGCCTAGACTTAGCATTAATCTCTCCACATGGAAAAGTAAAAGCATTATCTCCAACATATTTGAAGGGCTTACCATTAAAATCTTCTGTAACAGTGACTCCAACATCGATACTGACTATATCTCCCTCTTTTAGAGGCTTATCATTAGGTATTCCGTGAACAATATTCTCATTAACAGAAGTACAAAGTGTATTAGGGAAGCCCATGTAACCTTTAAATGTAGGTACCGCTCCTTGGTCTCTAATCCACTCTTCAGCAAAAGCATCTAATTCAAGTAATGTTTTGCCTGCTGCAACTCGCTCACCCACTAGATGTAAAATCTCTCCAGCTAAGGCCGCAGCCTTTCTTATAAGGGGATATTGCTCTTCTTCAAAAATACATATAGGTCCGGACATAATTTATATGAAAAAGCATAACATGATGTGTTATTATTATTTGTCCTATGCCAAACATTAAATCTGCTAAGAAAAGAGTTGATATCGCTGCGAGAAATCGTAAGGTAAATGTTGAATTAAAGTCTAGAGTTAGAACTTTAATCAAAAACTGTCTTAAAGCTGCAAAAGCTGGTGAAGAAGAAGCTTTAAAATTAGCTTTATCATTAACTTTCAAAACTATTGATAAAGGTTCAAAAGGTAGCACTTACCACAAAAATAAAGCTGCTCGTTTAAAAAGCAGATTGGTTAAAAAAACCAGAAAATATAGCGAAGCTGCTGCTTAGTTAGATTATTGAAACCATAAGTTTTCAAAAAAGAAACAGGAGCTATCGCTCCTGTTTCTTTTTTTAATGCGATTGTACATTCAGCGCCAATTCTATTAGAATTAAAATTACTGATTATCGATCAACATGGACAAAATCATATCCTTACTAAAAAATATAGCTAAAAACAAAGTATTACTTGCTTTAAATATTTTACTTATCTTATCTTCCTGCCTTGCTGTTAGTGCAGCTCCTGGCTTGAATATTTCTTTCAATGACCAACCTCAGGGAGTTGGTATGGGAATCCAGATACTACTTCTCTTGACTATACTTAGTGTTGCACCTTCTATATTGTTGCTCACTACAAGTTTTATCAGATTTATTATAGTTTTTGGCTTACTCAAACAAGCACTCGGTTTAGGTAGCTTACCGCCAACACAAGTATTGGTGGGCTTATCCATTATTCTTACCTTCATGGTTATGCAACCTTATTTCAATAGAATTAATGACGAAGCTTTGCAGCCATTTTTGACAAGACAAATCAATGAAAGAGAATTTATAACTAAAGCTTTCGATCCTTTAGAAGAATTTATGCTCTCACAGACCCCTGATACTGAACTTGAATTAGCGTTAAAAGTCGCACACCTGGATAAACAACCAGAAAACCCTAAGAAACTTCCGTTTCATATATTGATGGTGGCATTTATGCTAAGTGAATTGAAAAAGTCTTTCCAGATAGGCTTTATCTTATTCTTACCATTTATTGTAATTGATATGATTTCAGCAAGTGCATTGGTTTCCATCGGACTGATGTTCTTACCACCAGCGACTATATCCTTGCCATTTAAAATTGTTTTATTTATTTTAGTTGATGGGTGGAATATTATATCTGAGAACCTGGTTGAGAGTTTTTATGTAGGTAATTAATGAAAGACACACTGATACTAGAGTTAACCAATAAAACCCTGATCACTTCAGCGATGATCAGTATCCCGATTCTAATCCCTGGGCTAGTAACAGGTATTATTGTTAGTATTTTCCAGACCATTACCTCTATCCAAGAGCAAACTCTGACTTTTGTTCCGAAATTTGTAGTTCTGATCGTCACTTACTTACTGGTTGGTGGCTGGATTACACAATACGTAGTGAGTTTTGCAAGAGAGATGTTTAGCAGAATACCAGAAATAGCATCATGACTCCAGAAAATCTTCCTCCCATAGCTTTAGTAACCGGCGCCTCTAGTGGCATTGGTTATGAAATCAGTAAAGAACTTGCAAATAAAGGCTTCAACTTAATCTTAGTTGCCAGACGTGAAGAGAGATTAAAGGAACTCAAAAACTATCTAGAAAGTGAATTCGGCGCAAAAGCATATTACCTCAAAAAAGATCTAAGTGAACTTAACAGTGCAAATGAACTGCATCAAGAAGTACTTAGCTTACTAGATGAGCTTAATTATGAAAACTTGGATGTTTTAGTGAATAACGCTGGAGTCGGTGACTTATGTAAATTTGAGGAAAGCTCAATCGAAAAACTTGAAACAATGATAAATCTTAATATACTTAGCCTAAGTAAACTGAGTAGGTTATTTCTAGATTCAATCCAAAAATCCAAAGATGGAGCCATCATTAATATCGCTTCTACAGCTGCCTTTCAAGCTCTACCGCAGATGGCAGTATACGCTGCAACTAAAGCCTATGTACTAAGTTTTTCTGAAGCTATAGCTGAAGAAATGAAAAACTCAAAGTCTAAAGTAAAAGTTATTTGTATTTGCCCTGGAATTACTGAATCCGAGTTTCAGGTAAGAGCAGATATGTCAGATTTAAAAATTAATAAACAGTTTGTAGCAAGCTCAGAGGCTGTCGCTAAATATACAGTTAAATCACTAGAAAAGGGAAAAACTACTGCTGTTCATGGCATTATCAATAAAATTGGAACCCTCTTACCTAGGCTTTTGCCTAGAAGCGCTATAGCCAGAATGTCTAATTCTGTAATGAATAAGATTACTTAAGTATTCTATCTTTGTACATTCTTGATAAAAGAGCCTGTGATTCATTATTATTAATGACTTTATAAAGATCTTTATCGAAATAATCCATAAAAATCCGACAAGCTTTAGTAGTAATATTTTTTACTTTCTGAATAAAAACCATGAAAATACAAATCCTTTTAAGCCGTAATTTTGACAATTACTTATCTTGAATATCTCCGCAGACAGAATTAAACATTTTTAGGTTAAGTATTGATTAAGTTAATTAAAGAAGTTGTTACTGTAAACAAAACTAGAATTAAGAAAAGTGTTCTTGAATATTTATTTGAGAAGCTTTAACAATATACTTAAGTTTGTTTTCAAAAGAGAGTGTAAAATAAATTGTGTAAATTCCTTTAAATAAAAAGGAGAAAACATAAATGTCAAACATAAAAGAATATGCTCGGAAATTGCGTGACGAGAACAAGGGTCTTCGAATGAAAGATGTTGAAGATTTGATGGGCAGATTGATGAAGGAGATGATCCAAGAGATCCTTCAAGGAGAGATGGAATCGCATCTGGGCTACAAGAAACATGAGAGATCTGAGTCAAAGAATTCAAGAAATGGTACTAGGGAAAAAACTTTTAAAACAGACTTTGGAGAATTACCATTAGAGATTCCTCGTGATCGCGAATCAAGCTTCAAGCCAATACTGGTAAATAATTTAGGCAGTTTAAGTGATGGTCTTGAAGAAAAGATCATAGCTCTTTATGCTCGGGGACTATCAACTAGAGACTTGAATGAACATTTGGCGGAGATATATGGAGTAAAAGTTTCAGCTGAATTGGTGAGTAATATAACAGACA
>JAKVAO010000029.1 GCA_022447685.1 Candidatus Caenarcanales bacterium
GTATTCTTTTATGCTTGACATTTGTCTTTTCTCCTTTTTTTATTTTAAGGAATTTACACAATTTATTTTACACTCTCTACAGCTGAGTTAATATCAGAGTATTTAGCCTTAAGCCTTTCCAAAACTGATTTAGCTAAGTCACTTTGCTTGTCATTAATAAAACTAAAGCAAGTCTGTATAAAATACAAATCAATTTTTTTTCTCATCTCAGCATTAATAAATTTATGGAAATCACCACCAATAATCCCCCAGTGACTAATTAAAGGGATTTTTTTAGTTTCAGAATACTCTATTAAATATTTAGCAAAAAGTTTTCCCTCTGGAACACCTGCTACCATTTGAATACAATCATCGTCAGAATTAAGGATCTCAGCTATAATTTTTTTAGCAGTAGCCTTTCCTGTATTCCAATCAAAGCGAGTAATCCTCGGCTTAATTCCTTTATTCAAATAAAATGGAAGCATAGATTCTAAATTAGAATCCCCCCATCTAGTATCTTCTAAAAGAAGATGTGGCTTTTTGCAAGTAAGATCATTATAAGCAAAAGCACTGATCATAGTACCAGCAAGTTTATCGTCAATAGATAAACGGAAAATATAATTCTCAGGACTAGTAGTTCTTGTTAATCCAGAAGCAGCTGCCCAAGGTACTAAAGTTAGAATATGATTATCATTAATTGTATTTTGTAATTTTAGTAGAGGTGGTGAATGCAGTCCTGCAAAATAAAGTAAAGCATGTTCATCTTCAATAAAATTTTGTAAATGTCTTTCAACTCTTGCTGTATTTGCACCATGATCCAGAACAATAAAGTTTATATAATAATCTTGTAACTTATTACCATGCTCTTCAAAAGCAAGTTTAATACCTCTTTCAATAGCCAAAGCTGACTCATAGTGATTAGATCTGTCAGAGTCAATATAAATATTTAAAAACTTATTGCTTAAAATTTCAGAATCTAATTTTAGATAGTCCTCTATGTAGTGAAAATGATTTGGTTTCTTAGCTTTAAATTCATAAATAAATTTAGATTCTGCGTGAAGTGGAATAAAAAATAGATATAGTAAAATTAAGAATCTAAATCTTCTCAATCTTTTGTCTCTCCCAGTGCAGTGCAGCTTTATTAAACTGATCTATTGAAAAAGGCTTAGTGTAATAATCTTTCACAAAATCATAAGTCAAACTAGATTCTACATCAGCACTTAGTTGCGAAGAGCTAAGCATAAAAACTAAATTTGAATAATTCAAATTATTGTACTCACATAGAAACTCATGACCATTCATTATTGGCATATTGATATCTAAGAAAATTAAATCTGGAGATATAGATGATGCCAACAAATCCAAGGCTTCTTCTCCATCAAAGGCTAAAACAATTTCTACATCTGGGTATTTTCTTTTTAAAACATCTTCAAATATAAATTGATCTATATCTGAATCTTCTACTAATAAAACTTTTCTGACTTCCATGAACTTCCTTTATTCTCTAACCCCACCTCCCGGCAATGTTAAACGAAAAACAGATCCCTCTGTATGAGGTTCATAAGAGACTTTAGCATTCAAGAAATCAGCACTTTTTTTAATCATATACAACCCCAAACCACTTCCATAAGCGACTTTAGGGTGAAATCTACAAAACATATGGAAAATTTTAGTCCTGTGTTCTTCAGGTACACCAATGCCATTGTCTTTAAACTCTATAATTAGTTGTGAATCTTTTTCATAGGTTTTTATTCTAAGATAGGATCTAGTTTTTTCAGTATTACAGTACTTAATTGAATTTGAAATAAAATTAGACATTATTAACTGCAAACGTGAACGCTTGATAAACAACTGTGTAGGAGTAAAAAATGTAGTTACTAACTCAACTTTATCAAAGTTAGCCATATGAGAAAGTTTGTTATGCTCGTCTTCAATAAGCTTATCTAATTCAACTAAAGTATCATCTTCTGCTTGTGTTTTAGTCTTGTGAAGAGTGATAATATCTTGGAGTAAGTGCTCGAGCTTATCCAGTGAATCTTTTAGCATTTTTAAGGTCTGCGTCAACTTTGATATATTATTGTCTTTTAGAGAATCTTCAGCAACACCAATTAAACCAATTGCAGACAATAAAGGTGATCTCAAATCGTGAGAAGTTCTATAGGAGAATTCTTCTAATTCATCATTAAGATCTTTAAGCTGGTATGCATTATTCTTAAACTCACTAACAGCTTTATTGATTTCACCTATTTCATCTTCACGTTCTTCTTCTTTGTTCTGTTCTTGATCATCGTTACCACTTAAAATACCTTGCATCAGATCTTTTAATTTACCGATTGCATTGATGATTCCACCACTAATATAAACATAAATAATGCCAAGATTAAGAATCATAAAGATAAATGAAATTGCAAAAAATAAACGAGATAGATTAATACTAGAGTTAATCTTAGTGAGAAGCTTAGTCTGTGATTCATCAAATGAATCTTCAATCCTATTAAATGACTGAATTACTTCACGTTTATAAGAAGAATATTCTTTTGAGAAAAGCATTGAAGCAGCAGCATTATAATCAACATGCTTGTCTCTATTAGAACCATCAATTAGGCTTATAGATTTACTTTCAAGACTTTGAATTTTATCAGCAGATTTTTTAATTAATTTAATATCATTCAATTCATTTTCAGATAAATTAAAATCAGTAGCTAACTTGTAGAAATTAACGTCACGAGTATCGTCTTTGCTTTTCTTCATTCCAGCTAAAAGCAAATCAGCATATGAATCATTAAAATTTTCAACAGAAGGCTGCCTACCTTCCTGTATATCTAAAATATAAAAATATAAGTCTTTAGTCTTCAAATCATGACTTACTATGTATTCTTTTGCTAGCAAAGACATATAATTAAATGAATTTTTAAATGATTTTAAATAATCAATCTTTTCATTATATTTACTTAACTGAGATTCTCTGTAAGCATAATTCTTTGAGAAGTTTATTGCACTAAATAGCAACATTAAAACAAAAATAAGCTGTAGTGCTGATAGTATTAAAAATTTTGATTTAATTGATGATGGCATTAGAGCTTACCTCTCTAAAATACTTACCACCAGAATATAAAAATTTTATACAAAGAACTATAGATTTAGATATTATCTTACCGCTTCTTGCGTGTTTTTGAAATTATTTTTAATCAACTTAAACTGCTCTGTTATATGATTAGCCCAGTATGTGACATCCCATTTCTTGACTTTCTCATACATAAGTTCCATTCTTTGAGAAGCTTCATCATCACTCATATCAATAGCTCTATCTATAGCTTCATCCATATCTTTACCAGAATAAGGGTTAGCATATATAGCTTCAGAAAGCTCAACAGCAGCACCAGTAAACTCAGAAAGAATCAAAGCTCCAGGCTCTGATGCTTTAGACGCGATATATTCTTTTGCAACTAAGTTCAAACCATCACGCAACGGTGTAATCCAACAGACATCAGCTGTTTTATAATATGAAACCAACTCATCAAAAGGAATAGGTCTAGTAGAGAGCATGATAGGAGTCCAACCGAGAGTACCATATTTACCATTTATAGAACCTACTAGACTTTCTATGTCTCTTTGCGCTGCTTTATAAACCGTCATTCCTTTAGCTGGAGCAACACAAACTACAAAGAATTTAATTTTGCCAATAAGTTCTTTCCTGCGTTCAAGTAATCTATCAAAGGCTTCCAGCATTTCTTTAGTACCTTTAGTGTAGTCCACTCTACCTACAGAAAAGATAAACTTCATACCTTGAATTTCATTCTTGATTTGAGCAATTCTAGAACCTGCATCAAAACTACTTAGGTGTTCAGTAATAATATTAGTATTAGTACCAATTGGCCAAGTATCAATCAATATCTCTCTACCATTATGTTTTAAAGTCTCCACAACAGTTGGCTCAGACAGTGGTAAACCAGAAGAAGTGAAAATCTCTTCAACAGCCTTGCTTTTGGAAATTTCAGCTCCCCTAAGAGACCTAGCAACACCTGCAAAATTCTCACTGTATCTAGGAATATGGAAACCAACTATATCACTATCTAAAAGTGAATCCAATATTTCTTCTCTCCACGGGAGTATATTGAAGACGTCAGCCGCTGGAAATGGAGTGTGATGAAAGAAAGCTATTTTGACATTAGGTTTAATTTTTCTGATAAAAGCTGGTACTAACCACAAGTTATAATCATGAACCCAAATTATGGCATCATCAGCAGCCTCAGCACAGGCAGCTTCAGCAAAAAGTCTATTCACTTCTCTAAAAGTATTCCAATCTACAGCATCGTAGTTATACAACCATGGGAAAGAATGTAAGGTAGGCCAGAGAGCTTCTTTCGATGTGACATGATAAAAAGATTTTACTTGCTCGGCTGTTAAAGGTAATCTCACAACATCATATTCACCAAAGGAATCATTGATAGTTATATTTTTTTCAAAACTACCCTGCTCTTTTGCGCTAACTTGCTTCCAGGCAACCCAACAACCTCTTTCAACTTCACCAAAAAAACCTTTTAAAGCTGGAACAATACCATTCGGGCTCTTATTTTCTTTGAATAAAACTTTCCCCTTTTCTTTGACCTCTTCATAAGGTTGTCTATGATAGACAATTACTAGTGATGATTTTTTTCTTTCCATTTTAAAAAAACTCGAAATGTTTTATAGCCTGTTGAATTCCTGCTGTGCCTTCTTCACTTGCATGAAAAACATTATCAAAGTTTTTCAATTCATTTACTAATAGTTCTTCTGAGTTTGAAACTGCAACACTCTTAAGCTTGGTTTCAAATAGCGATAAATCGTTTAAAGTATCTCCAGCAGTTAGTACCTTATCGCTAGAGATATTAAGTACCTCAAGTAACTTAAGTAAAGTTGGTCCTTTCTTAACTCCCCTAGGTAAAATATCAAAGTAAAGATTAGCAGAGAAAATTGCATCAAAGCCTGCGTCTCTAACATCTTTAGCAGCAGCAACTGCTTTCAAATGATCATCATAGAAAAAGGAAACTCTTTTCCCACCATAAATATCTTGTTCTTTAAGGTGCGGGTGAGCTTTCATCAATTCTCTAGCCCTGTCTTCACCTTCCCATAGTGAGTCTACCCAATCTTGAACTTCAGCTATAGCTTTAAAGTCATGACCAGAAACAATAGTCGTGCCCACATCACCAATAATGAAATCAGGTCTAGGAACATCATTAGAATCTATCAAAGACTTTACAAAAGGTATATCTCTACCGGTAACAAAAATTAAAGATATCTCCTCCCTGTTTTCTTCTATGAAATTATATAAAGCCTTTCTCTGTAAGTCACTTCCACCGAGGAAAGTTCCATCAAGATCAGTAGCTAAACATAACTTTATTTTGGAACTACTTAAGCTTATGGAATTAGACACAACAATATAATAATAAAGTCATAACGCTTTTATGTCAAGTTATCAATCTCTCTTTAAAACTTGAACACAGCGAAATTGCAACATGATGAATTTGATGAAATTGGCAAGTATAGTTGCCCAAATAGCTCCAGCAATACCAAACTTATTTATAAAGAATAGATTTAATAGTATATTCAGTATAATACTGATAAATTGAATAATATTTCTTCCCTTGTGATCAGTTCTAGAAGCCAATATCAAACTGGGAACTATATTCAAGAACCAAATAACAGCAATAAAAGCAAAGAGAGGGGCAAGCTCAATAGCCTGGCTATATTTAGCACTAAAGAAATAAGCCAGCACAGGTTTAGATAGAAAGTAAATTCCAAGTGATATCGGAATAGCTAGAATCAAAATTAATAAGATAAGTTTTTTGATAATAGACTTAAACTCATCTCTAGATCTTGAAAATTTGAATAGTTGAGGCAAAAATAATTGCTTTATTGATTTCGGTAGAATCTTAATCAGGCGATTTAGTTTGGATGGAATTGAATAAAATGCTACAGCACTTGGACCGAGTATGTAATTAATCATCAGACGATCAATCTTCGATTGAGCTTCCTCCATATAATCAAAAACCCCAAAAAGAAATGACTGTTTGATCATGGCAGGAATACCCTCAAAATCAAATTTGAGTTTACAAAACTTGATAGTAGTAAAGAAAGAGACCAAAAATTTTATCAAAGCAGCAAGTACATATGCAACAAGCAAAATCTCAATCCCACCTAGATATTTAAACACTACAATTATAGTTAAAAGTTGAACCACTTTATTAAATGCAGTGAGGGAAGCAACTAATTTAAATTGATCCAAAGCCTTTCTAATTACACCAAAAATATTTGTAAAGCTTTTAAAAAACTCTACAAGTATATAGGCTAGAACTACTTTTATAATCAGAGGCTCTGAATGAGAAAACTTAGCCAAAATAAATATCAAAACACAGGTAGGGACTGCGATAAAAAGTCTTATCAGTAGTGCGTTACCGAGAGCAGTGTTTAAACCATTGACGAAACTTTCTTTATCGCGGTTAGCGTACTCAAGGATTGAGTTTTTAAAACCCATAGTGAAGAAAAAAGAAAACATCTCAACAAATGCTTCTCCAGTGAGTAAAATACCCAGAACCCTAGGTTCAAGATATTGTGCAAGTAAGACAGTAGTATAAGCAGAGCAGATAATTACTACTACGTTACTTATACTCAAATATGAAAAAGATTTAAATAAGTTCTTGAAATTCATTTATGATAAGCTAAACATAGCTATTCTAGCAGTATATACTAACTTAGTGAATATAGAAATAAATCAATGCAAGATCCAATATTTATAGTTGGTGAAGGAAGGTCTGGGACTACTAGTCTTAGAAATATTATTGGTGAACATCCCAATATTTGGGCTGTTGATAAAGAGTCTTATCTATTTGTTGAGAACTGGCCTCAAGCTAACCCTTATTTTGATATTTATAAGAACAATTTCAATAAATTAGTTCTCTCGGTATTTGTAGCAACCAAAAGAGTCGGTGAAAACGCACACAAAATAATCAAATCAAAAAAACTGCCAGAGGATATAGAAACTGAATTTTATCTATTCAAAGAATCACTTGAGTATGCTGAACTCAAAAAAAACTATAAAAACACTGAAACAATTAACCGTTTTCAAATTTTCAATGCTATTTCAGAATTCTACTGTAAAAGATTCTCTAGAGCAAGATTTGTAGAAAAAACACCTTATCATCTTTACTACGTTAACTCTATTTTGAATGAATACCCTAATGCCAAAATCATTGCACTCTATAGAGATCCTAGAGCTGTTTGTTCATCATGGCTAAAGCTAGACGCGCTTAAAAACTTACTAGGTGTTTGCCTCAGCTGGAACAAAGCAATGAAAGAGATTACCAAACTCCAGAAAAAATTAAATCAAGAGCAGTTTCTTACAGTTAAATTTGAAAATCTCATCTCAAATCCAAAAGAAACTTTAGAAGAGATCTGTTCTTTTATCAATGAAGATTTTGAGCAATCATTATTAGAGAGTAAAAATGTTAGTAATAGTAGTTTCAACAAAGGAACTGGCTTCAGGACTGAGAACTTAGAGAGATGGAAAAAGATACTCAATAAAAAACAAATCTCATTAATAAATTTAATATGCTCTAAGCATTATCAAAAATACAATATTGAAAAATCACAAGAAAAACTCAAGATCTCTGAACTTGTAGCTATGCCTCTATTTATCTCATTAGAGCCTCTAAAATTATTTACAGTTAAGCTTAAAAAATTATTCTCAAGATTGTGAATCGTGCTCAATCTTATTTTCAAATCTTCTGATCATACCGAAAAGAAGCTTACAAGAAGAATTAAATTCTTTTCTAGCCTTTCTAATCTGCTTGGATAACTTATGCTTTTCATTAACTGAAACAGTAATAATTCTAGCTTTTTTAAGATCTTTGAGCTTTTTGAAAGTATTTTCAACATTATCTTTCAAATATGAACAAACTTTAGACATATGTTTCTTCGAAAGTGAAAGAAATTCAAAGGTTTTATAGCTAGACTCAAAGTTAATCAGAGCCATTATCGCCATTTTCTTCATGATAATCTCTTGGTCAACTTTTTTGAGATTAGATGCAAGCTTAAGTTTGGATAAGCTATAGATAAGCCATTTAGTTGGATCAAAGTCAAAGAATCTAATTCCATTACGATAGTCTGAAGGGAATTCATGATGGAAATTATGGTAACCCTCACCAAAAGTCAAAACCGTAGTAATAAAATTATCTCTAGAACTATGCTTATTAGAGAATTTTTGATCACCAAGCGTGTGTGCAAGGGAGTTTATAAAGAAAGTTGAATGATGATTTATAGTAAGTCTCAAAGCTCCAGCTATAAAAAGTCCACCAAGTGCATCTCCCCATATAGATCCAAGCAACATAGGTAATACAAAAGCAAAGAACACAGAAAACTTTAATATATGTTTATGTTGAAACATAACAAGTTTGTCTTTAACTAAATCTGGAACCTCTTCAGGATTATATCTTTTATCACCTTCATAAAATAACCACAAAATATGAGCCCACATAAAGCCTCTCTTAATACTATATGGATCTTTCTCAATATCATCTACAAATCTATGGTGCCTTCTATGATCTTGAGACCATTTAAGGGCAGTACCTTGGAAAGCTGCCGCACCAAAACAAAGATAAAAGAAACTAACTAGTGGGTGAGCTTCATAAGCCTTATGTGAAAAATATCTATGATATCCAGCCGTAATACTTAGTTGAGCTAAGACATAAAAAACTATCGCTAACACTATAGTTTTAAAGCTATAGGAGTCAGATTTAAGCCAAACTGGCAAAGCTATCAAAGAAACTATCGGAAGCGTAGTTAAGAAAATGATATTTACTAAATTGAGTTTCTTCTTGTCTGACATTAATTACCAACTATATATATTATATAATCTATACTACAATTTGCCCTATTTCAATAAATAAATAGTTAAGAATACTAGTTTTACGCCTTTTTTTAGTCATTTATGTACTCTTTTCCAGCTAAATTTAATTTTTTTATAGTTTTTAGGGCATAATTCTTAGCTTCAAAAGAATTAGCAGCAAAGCATATTAACTTGATTAAATCCCTATTATTTTGCTCGTCGTAAATATTTTTAACTATGAGCTTATAACCATCTTCCAAAGCTTTAATCTCAAGACTCTCAATATCTTCATCAGAAAGTGAGCTAAAAATAGAATAATCATAGATCAAATTATAGGCAACTGCAGCTTCAGGGAAACGATGCAAACCTTCTTTGTAAAAAGATAATTTACTTTGGGAACATGAAAAGAAAAGATCAAATAAGTTTTCATCCAATAAATTAAGAATGATTTGAGCGTTTAAATTACTCAAAAAACTCGTAACGCACTTAAGTTCAACCCTATCCTCATCTGAAATTTTACAATTGAAACTAATCACACCCGAGAATTCAAGACCTTCTGACTTTAAACCTTCAATTGCAGGTTCAATAATTTTTTTGCTAATTAAATCAAGACTAAGAGTCTGAAAACTTTCCTCTGAGCTAAAAGCAGCCATTTCATTAAAATTAAAATTCACCCTATTAAATTCAAAAATGTTTTTGATTGGAATAAAACTAAAAGCATTTTCACCATCAAAAATCATCGGTATTGAAATTTCACGAGACTCTTCATATTCTTCTATAATGAGTTTTTTATTAGAATTCGAAAGATAGAGTTTAGAATAATATAAATCTACAAATGACTTGGCTTCATTAAAATCCTTAGCTAAAAATTGTTTATTTTCATAATCACGCTCAAAAATATTTGCAGGCTTAATTAGTACTGGGTATTTGATGTTCTGTAGATAAACTAAAGACATTTCCTTAGAATCAAAGCTTGCATAATTAGCAGTTGGGATTTTATGTCTATGACAGAATTCTTTGGAAAAGAAATTACAATTTTCCAGTTTAGATGCCGTCTCAGTAGGACCAAAAATATTCAAACCAGCTTCTCTAAACTTATCTACTATCGCTAGTGAAAACAAAAATGGATCACAAGGAATAGTCAAGCTCACTCTTCTAGCCAAAGCTATATCAATTAATTGATAAACATCATATTGCTCACAGACAATGTTCTCAGCATTTTCATGGAAATCTTCTTGATTTGAAACTGAAATCAACTCAAGCTCTTGACTATTTTGATCAAAACTTAACTTATCTACTACGGATTTGGCGTAGTCATTTGCTCCAATAATCAAAACTTTAATCGAATCCATCTGTACAGATTCTCTCATGAACTAATTAAAGCATCAAGATATCTTTCGAAAAACTTATCTTCTCTTTGAGCATGATGGTTAATTGTAGCGATTAAATTATAAGCAGGGAAAAGCAATTCAGTCTTTAATTTTTGGTCTAAATTAATATCACTAGAATCTATAACTTCGCTTAAAGAATTAAAAGACTTAAAAATATTTTGATATTTATCTCTAATCTCAATATGATCACTTTTTATTTTATTAAAAAGGACAAGCATTTCTTCATCCAAAGTAAGAGTTTCTATTTTTTCAAAGACTAAATCTTCCTCACTAAAATGGTTATTTAGAAGATTTTCAGTAAATTCAAGCAGAAGTTTTAGATTCACAATCAAGTGCTCTCTATTAATTTCTCTTTTATTTTTACTAATTTCTAGTAAAAATTCATCAAGTTTTAGGTAAAGATCTTGGTGTTCTTTTGAAAAATTAAGTAATTCTGACCTCATGCTAAGTTTAATACTATGACAAATGGCGCAGAAAATCTAAGTTTACTTGGAAATACCGAAACCAAATACCCTGAATCACCAGAAGAAGCTAAGCTTGAAAGTATTCCAAATCTATGGACTAATAATGATTACGTAGTAAATTTAGATTGCCATGAGTTTACTTGCCTCTGTCCTAAAACATCTCAGCCAGACTTTGCAAGTTTAGAAATTTCATATATACCAGATCAACTCTTAGTTGAGAGCAAAGCGCTTAAACTATATTTATTTTCATATAGAAACCAAGGGATATTTCACGAGTTCGTTACTAACAAAATCGCTAATGATTTACAGGAAATTCTAAAAGCCAAAGTATTAATAGTTAAAGGTGATTTTATGCCAAGAGGCGGAATTGCAATTAAACCTACAGTAGTGCTTGGTGATAAAGAACTAGCTAAAACCTTTAAATTGCTATGAACTTAGATAAGAACAAATACCTAGTTGTTTTTTCTGGTGGGCAGGATAGTACTAGCTGCCTGCACTGGGCTATAGACAAAGTCAAAGCATCAAATCCTAACTTAAAAGTAAGTGATCTTAAAGACTATATTAAACTTGTCACGTTTAACTATGGTCAGAGACACGGAATTGAAATTCAAGCAGCCAAGAAAATCGCAGAACTGAATAAGCTCGAGTTTGATTTAGTAGATATCCCTCAAATACTTAGAGGCAGTAGCTCTCTAACCAATAAAGATATCGATTTAAATAAGAAAAAAGAACTTGCAGAATTTGAAACTGGAATTGCAAATACTTTTGTACCTGGAAGAAATATGCTGTTTTTAACTCTTGCAGCTAATTTTGCTTACAGCTATGGCTTAGCAAATATCGTCACCGGTGTCTGTGAAACCGATTTTGCTGGCTATTATGACTGCCGAAATGAATTTATAAAGTCTATGCAAGTAACAATTAATCAAGCTTTGTTTGGCTCTGATGAAGCTATAGAAATTATCACCCCTCTGATGTTTCTCAACAAAGCAGAAACTGTCAAACTAGCAAATGATCTTGGTGCTGATTGCATGGAGTCACTAGCTTACTCTCATACTTGCTACGAAGGTAAATTTCCTCCCTGTGGTGAATGTCATGCTTGCCATTTAAGAGCAAGAGGCTTCAAGGATGCTAAAATAGTTGATCCTCTAATCGCAAGAGCAGAGAAGGAAAACTTACTGAATGAAACTTCTTGTAAATAAAATCTATGACAAGGCACAAATCTTTGAAACTGTTCAAGGAGAAGGACTTCAGTCTGGAGTAGCTAGTTTTTTTATCAGACTACAAGGCTGCAATGTTAGATGTTTTTTCTGTGACGAAAAAGCAACCTGGAAGCACGACAGTAAAGAGTTTGTAAATGCTATGGAAATTGATGAAATAATCAATGAGCTAGAGAATATAAATCCAAATCTTAAAAGAATAGTAATCACTGGAGGAGAACCAAGTGAGCAAAATCTTGTTCCTTTCATAAATAAGCTCCATAAAAATGGTTTCAAAGTAGCACTTGAAACTGCTGCTAGTGGAGAATTTATCAAAAACATACTCGATTTAAAAGAGAAAATTCAGGATGAATCTCTTTGGATAACTTTTAGCCCGAAACAAATCTACAGTGCAAATGGTGAATCTGCTGATGAAAGAATCTGGCAACTAGCTAATGAGATTAAATTTGTATTTGCAAGTGAAAAAGCTGGTACATATCTAGTAAATGAAATCTTCAAGAAAGCTAAAAAGACTATGCCTATTTTCTTGATGCCAGACTGGAATAATCGTTTACAATATCAAGAAGAAATTTTTAACATACTAAAAATATATCCAAGCTCTTGCAGACTTGGAATACAAGCTCATAAATTCTGGGGCTTGTTATAATATATCTATGAAAAGATTTGCCCTTGCAGTTTTATCAGTAGTTTTATTATCTAATAACAACATAACTTATCTTCAAGCAAAAGATAGTGATTTTTTTGATGCTTCAACGATGAAAATCAAAGCTAGTCCTAATGAGCAAATAGATATAAAAGATTCAGATGTTGTAACCAATGATCCAGATGAGTTTGAAGATATTTCTGATTTTGCAGCAGCGCCATTTAAGCTAGAAACATCTACTGGACAAATCCCAGTAACTGCTAGATTAAGAATTATTGTAGAAGATTCTCTATCAGCTAAGAGTGCAGAGCTTGGAGATGATTTTAATGCAAGAGTACTTGAAGATTTATACCTAGAGAAAGATGATTTCAAGAAACTTATAGTACCTAAGAATTCTTGGATAAGAGGTAAAGTATCTTTCGTGAAAAAACCTAGATTTCTTAGTCGCTCTGGGAAATTAGAAATTAATTTAGATACACTAATTACCCCTCAAGCAGATTATGTTCCACTAGACGCTAAACTCACTTTCGTAGAAGGGGTTGTCAATCAAGAAGGTCTTTTAGATCCACAAACTGGCTTCAGCGACAAAGCGATAGAACCAACAGAGGCTCTCCTGAGTTCAGATACCGGTAAAGCAGTTTCTATTGTAACATTAGGTTTACCCGTTGCAGGTTCTCTTATAGGTGGTAGTGTCATAGCACTATTCTCCAAAGGTGATTCAGCCACAGTGGAGAAAGGTCAAGAATTACAAATTGTAATTACAAAAAATATAGATTTGGCGCTGTAAATTTTCAGATTCTAATCAAAATGTAAAGTAGGCTTAGAATCTGAAAGTTCAAGGCTTGCGAGGATGAAAAAGCGCAGTGTAATGGAATTACATGAGCATTTTGAAGACAAGTGTAACGCAGAAATTTCAGATTCTAAGCCTACTTTAGTGAATTCTTAACCTTGGGGCTTTACAACTGAATATAGAAGGCTAGTAAGTATTTTACTAATGAGCCTCTAAGGATCTGAAACATGGCGATTCAAAATTCAGTAGATGGTAATTTAACACCTTATCTAAATACTAGAAATACTGTAATTACAAGTGATAAAGAAAGAGGCGTAGAAGCTCCTAAGCTTGAAGAATTTAATGCTTCATCTATCTTCGGACAAGAAAGAGGTGGCACAGATAGCTTTTCATTCAATGATGCAATGAAACTAGGGACTACAGCTCTAGGATCGCTTCAAAACTATAACAGTAACACTTCAGCCTGGACTGATAATGGTGCCTTCCAAGACCCAAATGCAAATTTAAGAGTTTATGATCCTCTAGTTGCTTATGTAAACTATCCTGCTAGTGCAAGCCCAAAAGCACAGGAGAATATTAAGAAGATGGCAAATTCCATATTCTTGTCTACAACAGAAGACGATATCATCCAGCAAGCTAAGGCAGAACTTGAAGCCATGGAAGTTCCACCAGATAAAGTTAATGAAATTATTTATGGAAAGGGTACAAAAGAAAATCCAGGTTTAGCGGGTACTCTAACAAGCCCTGGAGCTGATGGACTTAATATGATAGAAAGACTTCAGATTTCATATGTAAACAAAAGAGTAGCCAATAGTCTTCAAGCTCAAAATGGTTTAACTGAAGAAATGGTTCAGGACCTAAATACTAAAGCTAAAGAAGAATACGAGCAAACTATTAAACAGATTGCAGATTCAGTTAAAGGATCAGGAGATGAAGCAATTCAAGACGACTTAGCAAAAAGAGCAAATGAAAATATGGACACGGCATTGTCACAATTAATAATGGAAGAGGATAAAAATCCAGATAATCCATTTAGCCAAGGTGCAAAAATACTTAGTGCTTATGAAAAATCTGTTAACCCTGAACAGAACCTCGGTGAGTACGGCGATATCGGTATTGATGGTCTAGCAAACAGAACCAGCTTCACTGGGTAAATAATTATTCAAAAATATGTAATCACATAACCATGCCTTAACATAGCTTATGTATATTTATTTTAATTGTGTGAGGATGAAAACATATGGATATTAATAAAGATTTAGATTACTACAAACAACTCTTAGAAAGGGTTAACAATAATTATGAAGAAAATGTAATGGGTGAACTCAATTATGAGTACACTGTTCAAGGCGAAGTATCTCCAATTGTTGGTAATGAAGAAGTAGATGGTGCCCAAGCAGTTAATGGATACAATAATGATATTGAAGAAGAAAATTCATTTATTTCTAATATTGAAGAGCTTGCTAGTTTCCAAACAGATTTCATAAGTAACTCAATAACTAACTTAAATCAAACTAACAGTGATATAGATACTTTCATGAAAAATATAGTTGGCGTTCCAGCTGGTAATGAAGTTACAACAATGATCAATGCTACAGATTTTGTACCAAATCCTGAGCATATGGAGCTACTGGGTGAAGGAAGTGAAAATTTTGAGTCTACAGTTCAGGCAATGAACATAGAGCACCTAGAAAATTTATTATCAATCCAGATTTTACAAAATCAACAAAATTTCCTTACTGAACTTGATATTGAAGCTAGTTTTTCTGGACTAGGTGCAGACGAACAAGAATTATTCGTAGAAATATTAAATAGTTTCGATGATTTAGTAACCAACTATCAATCTGCTGCTCAAAATGACGGATTGAATGTTGACATTACGGTAGCAGATTTTGAGGATGGCATGATAGGTGGAGCATTCTCTGATACTAACCTTGCTGCTCTAAAACTTAATAAGGCTAAAGACATGTTAACTAAACTATCTGAAGGAATGTCAGCAGATGATTTATCTGTTTATGAGAAAACTTTAGATTATGAAATAGAATTTAATGAACAATTAAATGCTGCTGTGGATGAATTTGGAATAGGATCAGAACAAGCTAACTTATTCAGTGCTAAAGCCGAAGCTTCTAGGAGAACTAAGGAATACGTAGAGTCTGTTCATACAATGAAGACTTCTAATGATTTAATCGACCAAGAAATAGTTCAAGAATGGAACGCCACAGGTTTCGATCCATTGGGAGAAGAAATTATAACTGCAATGGAGACTGATATCCTGAATGCAACTACTGTTCAGCAGGTCCAAGCTTTATACAAAGGCGATGACTCAAAATATAATCTAGCCCAAATGGAAGTCACTTCAAAAAGAGAACAAGCCTTAGCATTAACTAACGTAAATAGAGATGGCAATATCGACATAACAGAAATAGCAAGGTTACTCACAGAAGCTAATGCTAATGGTGGCGAAGTAGATGGTCTTGGCATAGATATTATTAAAGCAGCTCTAACTACAAATGGTGTCTCAGATACTACAATGAACACAGTAGATGGTCTTATTAATGATATTGGTGGTCCTGACGGTGTAATAAGTTTTGACGAAGCTCTTTATGCATATAATAACCTTGAGGCAAACGATAATTGGCCAGCTTTCAAACAAACACTTGATATTCTAGCCGTTACACAAGTAAGCCCAGAAGATAATCCGGAACTATTCATGACCATAGGTGAAGGTGATGATGCAGAATCATTGTTCATTGGTTCCTATGAATCTGAAAATGAAGCTGTCTTATCTCAGTTTCTATCTTCACATGGAAGGTATATACATACTATAGAAGACAAGTTTGAGGCATTAGATGATTTTCATGATAATGCAGGTGATACACAGCAGCAAAATAGCGATTGGAGAGAATATCGATATAGCCATTTTGCAGCACACCAAGCTAAAGGTGATATTGATCAAGATTCTAGCCTAGCTTGGTATCACAAAACAGGTCAAGCCAACATGTCTGAATCTATGTTAAGTGAGATGCAGGATCTAACACAAACCAGAGTAGATTTCATGACAGATTACCTTGAGCAAGGTGAGGCTGTTAGCGGTTCTGGTTGGTGGAATGATAGATCAATATCATTATTTGAAACTATTAAAGAAGAATCTAACGTATTTCTAGTCGGTATGAGAGGTGGAGACGACAATAAAATTAAGCTCATGGACATGATAGGTGAAGCCCTCCAAATATCTTATGCTGATAGAGGTAACTACATTAGAGATTATATCGATGTTGATTTAGAAACGCATACAGACAATGTAACCGGTGAGCTTAAAGCCAATTTAGAACATTTTGGCAATAACTTAAATAGTGATGAAAATGATGACTTCAGTACTGCAGATCTTCAAAACAGTAACTGGGCATTATTTAAACACTCCAACCAACAATATAGAACACTCTGGGGCTTGAGATCAGCTTTATATCGTGATGTTCATAATAACGAATTCCGAGGTCAGGAATCAAAATTAAGTGATGAAGAGGTTAAATTCGTTGAAAATCAGTTCCACAGAATGATGGACCTTGGAGATAACATGGAAGCATATCTCTACAATGGAGGCGATTTACTTAATAATAGCGTAAGAGATGGTAATGATTATAGAGCCATGGAAGAAGAATGGTTCACATTTTTCGATTCGATGATGTCTGTTATTGATGGTGATGAATCTACACAAAAGGTTTTTCAAGCTTTAGGAGGCTTGAATTCTGAAGGAGAAGTTTCTGAAGAAGCTATAGCTAACGTTATTAATGATTTTCAAGAGAACTTTGGATCAGAAGAAGAAAATTCTGCATTGGATTTTAACTCTGACGGGATTATAGACTCTGCTGATTATGACGTACTAATGAGGGTAGTAGGTGATAGAAGAAATGAATCAGCATTTGATGCAATTATGGTTCAAGACTCAATGAATAATGACAAAGTATCTCTATACAGTAGTCTTGCTCATTCAGATAACGCTAGTGATAACGATAAGTTAATATATGAATCACTTGAAATGTTCTATGAAGAACAAGTTGAAGCCAATTTTACTATCACTAAAAATATTAACGATTATGGATTCGATACAGATGCAGAAGCCACAAGATTTCAAGAACTTGCAAATCAACTTGACGAAATGAATGAGGCTGTAGAAAGAGAGCTTAGACAAAGTCTCGGAACAAATGATGTAATTGAATTTGATCAAGATTTAAAAGAAGCTTCAACCATAGCCAGTAATGAAATGATGTTCTTATCTCATGGGTTTTCAGTAGAAGAGAGTGCAGCCTTAAGCAATAGTGTCTCTACTGATATCAAGTTGGATGAAGAGTTAACAGAAGAGACTGCATTTGTAATTCAACTGTTAGACAACATGAAAGATGAAGGCATTATAAGCCAAGACATCATGGTTGACCTTGTTAGTGATTTTGTAGAATCCAACAATGAAAGTATATTTGAATTCTCAAGATTAGAAGAAGTCTTTGGAGATGACTTTACTAGATTTGCTGAATTTCAAAATGAAGAAGTATTAATGACCTATCTTGATATAGCTTTCAAAGATCCTGATACAGAGAAGTATAATCTTTTAGAAAACTATGCACAAGGGGATTATGGTTTTACAGACGAACAGAGCCAAGACTTCCTTAAATACTTGAGAGAAAGTGAGAATGCTAACTTTGCACAATCTTTAGTGAATTTTGTTTCCGAAAATGCATCAGATGAAGTTATAGGTGCTTTAGATACTTTATTCGAAAATAGAAATACTATTGATAGAGACCTAAATATGGAGGACTTCGACTTTATAGAAAAACTAGAAACTTTGGGCGAACAATTAGAAATCTCTATTAATACTGAACCCCTTAAAGACGCTATGCTCAATAATTTTGACCTAGATGGTATTACAGAATTATCAAACAATATTCTGGATAGCATAATAGCTAAAAATGAGGAACTA
This sequence comes from Candidatus Caenarcanales bacterium, assembly GCA_022447685.1. Classification (GTDB taxonomy): domain Bacteria; phylum Cyanobacteriota; class Vampirovibrionia; order LMEP-6097; family LMEP-6097; genus DT-14. The sequence continues at coordinate 18,323 of JAKVAO010000029.1, forward strand.
GAAGGGCTAGGTAAAGACATAGATATTTCAACAATGAGACAGTTCATGTCAAACCTTACAAAACTGAATGAGGAGCCAGAAAAAGCAGTACTTAACCATGATGGATTGATAGGCAGTTCAAGTGCAAAAAATGCTTTTATTGTAATGTACTGTGAAGACTATAGAATGGTTGCTATGGAAATGTTTGAAGCTCATAATGGACTATTAGAAAATATGCCAGAAAGTGTTGATACGGGTAAAGCAATCACGGCAAACAATACAATTGTTTCATGGAAAGATGATATACAAGAATTAGGGAATCAACAAAATCTTACAAACAATAATCAACCTGACTTTTACCTTAAAGCACCGTTTAAAGAGTCATTTACTGAATTCCATGAAAATTTCGAATCTGGAGCCCCAGAAGGAATCCAAGATAGATTCTATAACCTTCTACAAAATACTAACGATAAACAAGCAGTTGATACATTTGTGAAATTTGCAATCGAAGGAAATACTGAAGCACTAGATGATTTAGAGACTATTGCCTACTATGATAATAAAGATATTAACCTTATTGGTGGTGACTTAAGTGCTCAGTCAATTAGTGTAGCAGCAGATATTTTAGATACCGCTTCTCAGTTAAGGGATATGGGACCTACATTTGACATATCAGCAAGTAGACTTGAAAATTTAGCAGTAGGTTTAGCTAATGACCATAGTGAGACCTATACCGGCAGAGAAAGTATAGAAAGCTTTGTTACTGGTGCTAGCAATACAATTGAGGATATCATCACTGCAAATAATAACTCTGTTAGTAATGAAGATCTTGCGGCTTTACTTGAAACTAATATTAATGAATTAACAGCAAATGTATTTGCAAGAAATGAACTTAATTCAGTTGGAGTTGTAAGTAGTGGCATAGCAAATGGTAACCAAAATATTATTGATCAATTCAACTTAAATGATGAAAATGTGGCTGATATTCAAGTTCAATATTATGATTCACTTATCAGTCTATATGATTCATTACTTGATGCAGAGAGAGCTAAGGAAGAGCCAGACCAAGGTTTAATAGACAACTATGAGTCTGCAAGAGGAACTTATATGAGTGCAAGAGAAACAATAAGTTAATTTGCTATATAATAGGTAAATGAAAGAAAAGTTTTTCTTGGCAATTGATCAGGGCACTTCTAGTTCAAGAGCAATCTTATACAATTCTGAACTAAAAGAAATTGCTAGTCATCAAATTGAATTCGAATCAACTTATCCAAACCCATCATGGGTAGAGCAGGACCCGGACGAAATTTTCAATAGTGAATATAAATGCATCACTGAAGTTCTCAAAGAGATTAAGAATAAAGACTGTGAAATATTTGCTGGAATAACGAATCAAAGAGAAACAACAATTCTATGGAATCGTAATAATTCTCAAGCTGTTTACCCAGCGATTGTCTGGCAGGATATGAGAACTGCTGAATACTGTGCAGAACTTAAAACCGACTATAGTGAACTTGTCAGTGAAAAAACAGGCTTGGTTTTGGATTCTTACTTTTCTGCAAGTAAAATCAAATGGATACTGGATTCCAATCGAGAGATTAGAAAACTAGCTGAATCAGGCGAGCTTTGTTTTGGAACTGTGGATACTTGGTTAATCTGGAAACTTTCAGGTGCAAGTCAGCACCTTACAGATCACTCCAATGCCTCTAGAACTATGTTATTTAATATCCATAATCTTGACTGGGATCAGGAACTATTGGACTTATTCTCAATACCTAAACCACTACTGCCAGAGATTAAATGTTCACAAGATAAGTATTTAGACTTTGAAGTTGATGGTTTTAGAATTCAGCTAGTATCTGTTGCTGGTGATCAAAATGCTTCACTGTTTGGACATTTATGTTTTGATAAAGGGGAAGCTAAAAACACATACGGCACTGGTTGTTTTCTGCTTAGCAATACTGGTGAAGAAATTATCAAATCTAAGCATGGCCTACTTTCTACTGTCGCCTTCACACTTTCTAATAAAAAAGTAAACTATGCACTAGAGGGAAGTATCTTCATTGCAGGAGCTGTAATCAAATGGCTCAAAGAACAAATGAATTTCTTTGATAATGTAGCAGAAAGTGAGAAACTAGCAAGATTAGTCCCTGATAAAGAAATGGAGAACTTGTACTTTATACCTGCTTTTGCTGGTTTAGGCTCTCCTTATTGGGACATGTTTGCAAGAGCTATTTTCATAGGAATGAGTTTAGAAACTGGGAAAAATCATATGGTAAGAGCATGTTTAGAATCCCTTGCGTATCAAACCAAAGACGTTATCCAAGCAATGGAGATAGATTCTTCTTCTAAAATAACATCGCTAAGTGTAGATGGTGGTGTTGCGCAAAATGAATTTATGCTTGAGTTTTTGGCTAATATTTTAGAAATTGAAGTTACTAAAAAAGAAAATCTTGAATTAACGGCATTTGGCATAGTTGCAATGGCTGCAAATCATATAGGAAGCCATAGCCTAGAAGATTTAAAGAGAATTAATAAAGTTTCACGCTCTTACATTTCTGCATTTGATAACCTTAGAGTAGAGAAGCTTTACTCAGGATGGAATAAAGCTATTAGTAGATCCAAGGATTGGTTACTTAATGATTAAAAGAAATGACATATTAGAAAACCTCAAAAGCAAAAAATATGACTTGCTAGTGATAGGTGGCGGTATTACAGGTGCTGGAATAGCTTTAGATGCTGCTAGCCGTGGCTTATCAGTTGCATTAGTCGAGAAAGGTGATTTTGCAAGCGGTACAAGCTCCAAATCCACCAAACTAATTCATGGAGGACTCAGATACCTTAAACAGTTAGATTTTTCGTTGGTTCATGAAGTAGGTAGAGAAAGAGCTATAGTTCATAAATTAGCACCGAACTTGGTTAAACCAGAAAAAATGTTATTGCCTTTAGTGAAAAACGGAACCTACGGTAAACTTCTAAGTTCATTTGGTCTTGCACTCTATGATTTCCTTGCTGGAGTTAAGAAAGAAGAGTGTAGAAAAATGCTCAACAAAGAAGATTCTCTTCAAGTAGAGCCATTACTCAACGAAGAAACTTTGTTAGGTTCAGGTCTTTACTATGAATATAGAACTGACGACGCCAGACTTACCATCGAAATTATCAAATCAGCTATTGAAAGATCAGCTGATTGCCTAAACTATATAGAGCTAAAAGATTTTGATTATAAACACGATGGTTCCATGCACTATGCCAAGTGTGTTGATCACATTAGTAAAGAAGAATTTATGATTGAAGCAGAGCTTATAGTCAATTCTACTGGACCATGGGTAGATAAAGTTCGCCTCAAGCAACAAAAAGAAGAAAGCCTAAACAAAAGACTTCATCTAACCAAAGGAATTCACTTGGTAGTAGATTATGAAAAATTCCCAATTAAGCAATCAGTCTATTTCGACGAAAAACTTAAAGGTAGAATGCTATTTGCCATTCCTAGAGATAAAACTACGTATATTGGTACCACAGATACTAACTATTCTGGTTCTCTAGATGATATTAGAGTGACTAAAGAAGATGAAGATTATGTACTCAAAGCTGTTAATTCAATATTCCCTGAAATCAATTTATCCGCTAGTGATATCAAGTCATCTTGGGCAGGCTTAAGACCTCTGATTCACCAAGAAGGCAAAAGTCCAAGTGAATTATCTAGAAAAGATGAGATATTTGAGTCTGAGGACGGCTTAATATCCATTGCAGGTGGTAAACTTACTGGCTATCGTAAAATGTCAGAGAGAATAGTTGATAGAGTTTCCCAAAAACTCAAAGAGAGATCAATTATTTCAAATACCAAGAAATGTATCACAGAGAAATTAAAACTTGATTCATCAAATTTTGAATCTGAAGAAGCAATGTTTAACTATAGAGAAACTCTTAGAGATTATCTCAGAACTTATTTTGAAGATAATTATTTTGCAGATCATATTTTTGATAACTATGGCTTAAATGCTAGCAAGATACTAGATTATTTTAAGCATATTAAAATTGAGCAAGAAAATATCAAAAATGAAAATGCAATTGTTATAGCAGAGCTAATCTATGGTATAGATTATGAAATGATCAACTCAGTTCTAGACTTTTGTGAAAGAAGATCGAGTTATCTTTATTTTGATATAGATCTTATCAAAGAATCTAAAGAACTCATACTAAGAGAAATGTCTATTAGACTTTCTTGGAATGATTTTAGATTAGATAGCGAAAGAAAAATTCTTGATGAAGCCCTAGAGAAAAGTTTTGTTTTTGTATAAATATGCAGATAGACATCAACTCACCTCACAGACTTATAAACAGAGAGCTTTCATGGCTGGAATTCAACTGTAGAGTTCTAGAAGAGGCTTCTAACAAAAATAATCCTTTACTAGAAAGACTCAAATTCCTTTCTATCTCAGATAGAAACTTAGATGAATTTTATATGGTCAGAGTAGCTGGACTCAAAAGAAAACAAGCTGCTGATATTGGGCTAGTAAGTAAAGAAGGCTTAAGCCTTAAAGAACAACTAGAGTCTATCTACAAAAAAAGTAAAGAAATATTCAAAGATCAAAGTAAATGCTTTAATGCTTTGTGTGAAGAACTTAAAAAACATGGAGTTGAGTTAATAAGGTCCGTAGATCTTAGAAAGAAAGAACTAGAGTGGCTTGAAGACTACTTTTTGAAAAAAATATTTCCAGCAATTACGCCACTTGCAATAGATCCTGTTCATCCATTCCCTGTTATTCCTAATGACGCACTATCTATAGTTTTAAAATTATTTGACGTTAAACAAGATAGATTCCAATGGTCAATAATCCCTATTCCTCAAAATATGCAGCGCTTCATCAAAATCTGTGGTGAAAACAAAAGACTACTTGCAACTGAAGATGCTATTAGATTATTTCTAAGAAAAGTAATGCCTAACTTCAACATCATTTCCTCTGGCTATATACATTTGATTAGAGATAGTGAAATGGAAATTGATGATGATCTTGAAGACGTAGAAGAACTTCTTGAAAGTTTCAAATCAGCTCTTAATAAAAGAAAACATGGAAGTGTTATTAGATTAATGGTAAATAAAGACATTGATCCTGATCTGATTGAATTTGCTACTAATGAATTACACGTAGAACCAGACGCTATCTTCGAAGTAGATGGAATTTTAAACTTATCTGACATAGATAAAATCAGTGTTGCAAATAAATCTAGATATAAGTTTTTACCATTCAACCCAGCGATTCCAGAACCCATCAAAGAATTTTCTGGAGATATGTTTGCTGCAATAAGGCATAGAGACATACTCTTACATCACCCCTACGACTCATTTGATCCAGTAATCAATTTATTAAAACAAGCAGCTGATGATCCAAATGTAATCTCCATCAAACAAACTCTATATAGAACTAGTGAAGACTCGCCTATAGTTCAAGCATTAGCTCATGCAGCTGAAGCTGGAAAGTCTGTCACTGTAGTAGTTGAGCTAAAGGCAAGATTCGATGAAGAGAAAAACATTAAGCTCGCTGAGTTTCTAGAAAATGCCGGTGCCCAGGTTGTATTTGGTTTTATGAAATATAAAACTCACGCCAAATTACTTCTAATCAGTAGGCAAGAAGAAAACGAAATAATTAACTATCTTCACTGTGGAACAGGTAACTATCACCCGATAACAGCAAAAATTTATACAGATTTAAGCTATTGCAGTTCCAATCAAGATCTTGCACTTGAAGCTACTAAAGTTTTTAATTTTGTAACGGGGTACGTTCAGGCAGATAATCTTAAATCCTTTGCTATAGCTCCCAATTATCTTCAGAAAGAGCTGTTTAGTTTAATCGACAATGAAATTAGAAATGCTAAAGCAGGAAAAGCTGCTGGGATATGGTTAAAGCTAAATTCCTTAGTTGATTCTAATATTATAGACAAACTCTACGAAGCATCCTGTGCAGGTGTCAAAATAGATATGGTAATCAGAGGTATATGCTGCTTAAAGCCTGGCATAGATGGCTTATCAGAGAATATCACTGTGAGAAGCATAGTTGGTAGATTTCTTGAACATTCTAGAATAGTATGTTTTGCTAACGGTAAAGAACTTCCAAGTAAAGATGCCAAGGTTTATATATCCTCTGCTGACTGGATGCCAAGAAGTTTTCATAGAAGAGTTGAAGCTATGCTTTTAGTTGACGATGCAGAAACACGCAGAAGAATACTTGAAGAGATTATGCACTTTAATTTAAATGATACAGAGCAGTCATGGATATTAGATTCAGACGCAAAGTATACCAGAATGAATGATTCTAAAAACAAATTCAACATACATAAAGAATTTCTCAAAATCGCTAAGGAGCCAATCTAGTGCAGCACCTTTCCCCAGAAGACTGTATTTGTATTATTGATATTGGTTCTAATTCTATTAGAATGGTAATCTATGATGAGATTTGCAGATTCCCACGTATAGTCTTGGACGAGAAGGCAGAGTGTCATTTAGCTGATGGAGTAGCGATAAGTAAAATACTTAAAGAAGAAAATGTAAATAAAGCTATAGAAAACATTAGACGCTTTGCTGCATTATTAGATTACTCTAAAATCAACAACAGGTTTGCAATTGCAACTTCAGCTTGTAGAGAGGCTGAAAACGCAGGTGATTTCATTAAAGAAGTTGAAGAACTACTTAAAACTAAAGTCAATTTAATTAGTGGTGAAAGAGAAGCAGAACTATCAGCTCTTGGTGTTTTAATGGAGCAACCTGATGCCAGAGGAATAGTTGCAGATATTGGTGGTGGAAGTTTAGAACTTAGCTCAATAGATGATTCTGTTATCAACAACTGCAATAGTTATAGACTTGGTTATCACTCTCTTTTCGACTTAGAATTAGAAAAAAATTATTCAAGTAAAGAAATGGAAGACTATATTCAAGAAATTTTAGCTGAAGATCAATCTCTAAATAATTCAGAATTAAAATCAGTTTACTTAGTCGGAGGTCGCTGGAAACGTTTGGCTAGACTTCATATGGAATCGAATAATTATCCGTTGAAAATAGTTAGTAACTATTCTATATCAGCTGAGGAGGTAGATCAGTTTTTAGAATTTGATGAAATTAACTCAACTCTGAGATTCGCTGCATTACTTCTGAAAACACTAATAAAAGTTAGCTCTATCAAAAAACTTATTTTCTGCACTAATGGTATTAGAGAAGGTTTTATTTACACAAAACTAAATAGTAAACAAAAACAACAGGATCCACTACCTGAATCAATAATCAAGATCACAAAGTTACAAGCGAAAATGTTAATCAATCGCGCAAAATGCATTTCAGATTGGGTGCTATCATCAGGCTTTATCAATTTAGCTTCAAGCACAAATATTGATATTCGCAAAATGATTTATGCTTCATCAGTATTAATACAAGGTTTTATTTTCAACAATAAAGAACAAAAATCCACAGCCGTTTTCAATTATATAATCAACCTCAACCTTCCTAATTTAATTCATGAAGAAAGGATTTTCCTAGCTTATATACTTTTCTGTTCTCTTGCTGGAAACAAAACCAATAAAGAAATCAAAAAATATTTAACTCTACTAGATTTTCCAATAATCAAAAAAGCTAAAAAAATTGGCTATTTTCTGAGACTTGCAATTCACCTTTCACCAGGTGACTCTAAATTATTGAAATACATTGACTTAAACTTTAACAGTCAAGGACTTGAATTCTCCACGAGTAAGAAAAAACTTCAAAATTTATTTTTAGGAAATACCTTACACGACACATTAATTGAACTTGAAAACTTAATAGAGTATTAACTAAGATCTGAATTTTCTAACCAATGCTTTACAAACTGTCCTTTAGAATCATAATGCTCAGCTTGAGAATTAACATCAAAGACATGTGCTTTTTCAGTTGCAACCAAACCTGTTATATAAGCACAATTCAGCCAATTACTATAAACATCATAATCAACCAAAACAGATTCTAAATAGCTTGCAGCAAAACGCCAATCTTGTTTCAAATCATGCACAAAGTAACTAACAACATTTTGCCTACCGCGATTAGACAAATAACCTGTTTGCTTCAAACTAATCATATTAGCGTCTATGAAAGGAACACCAAGCTTACCACTAATCCAAGCCTGACAAATCTCCTCATCTAAATTGTGTTCAACCTCTCTTTCATGTGGTCCCTTCAAAAAGAAAAGCTTAGATTTATATTTTCCGTATAACAAATGGAAGTATTCACGCCACAGTAGTTCAAACTTCAACCAATAAGTAGAATCATTTTTAAGCTCCTCATTTTCAAATTTTTCAATCTCATGCATTATATGATTTACAGAGATACATCCAAGAGAAAGCCAAGCTGAGAAACGGCTAGAGAAATTTCGCCCCATCAAACCATTTCTAGTTCTCTTATAACGCTTTATAGATTTCTGATTCCAGATATAATTCTTAATACGGTCAAGTCCGATATCCTCACCACCTTCATACAAAAAAGTTGCCCTAGTATCGGAAATAACATGTGTTTGACTTTTTAAACTTTCAAGATTCGTATGAAGATTAAAAGTCAAATCAAGATTAATATCCTCAGACTTAAGTTTAATTAGCTTAGTACTATGTTCAAAATTTATATTGATACACTCTTTATCAGCTTCCAGGAAATCTTGTTCATATGTCCTACGGAATCTAGTGAAAGTATCTTGAAGCCTTTTCACCTTTGATTTCATCAAGTCGTATTTAAAGATATGGTTACTATTGTATTTATGGAATTTGACATTAAGGAAACTAGTTTTTAACTTTTTCTCTAGGCGTCTTTCCTCATAAGCAATATCTTTTTCGTAATAAATATCAGTAATGTCATATTTATTGACGAGAAAAGAAATAATTTCAAAAGAATCCCCTGAAAAAATATTCAGACTAAGATTCATAAGCTCTAGATTGTGCTTAAGATTTTCAAGAGATTGGTAAAGAAAGTTTAGCCTAAAATCACTTTGTCTTTTAAAACCATAAATTGTATCAGCATATATTTTATTGTCTAACACATAAAAAGGCAAAATAGTATCGGAATTTGCAATCGACTCACGAAGAACCAAATTGTCAAAAACACGTAAATTTTTTCTAAACCAAATTAGTGATTTCTTTATCACCATATTCTATTCTAATTGAAAAATCGAATTTTTCAAGCTCAATGATTAGTTGAAATTCTAAATTTTAGGGAATGATGAACTTAGAGAAACTAGTTATGCTTGAGAAATACTGGTATAAAATTTTCAAAGTTGATTTCTATGAATCAGTAATTGATTTTGCCCTAAAAAACTCATCCAAAGGGATAGAGGAGCAAGATTTAATCGATTTTCTTAATATTCGTGGTTACACAATAGTAAAAGAAGACGATCTAGATATAGTAGTAACTTACAATGACTTAATCGAACAAATCTGGAAAAAGAACGGGGATAAACTATTCGTCAACCCAGAAAAACTTAATGAAATTATGCTTCTAAAAAGTATTAAAAACGCTAAAAATCTTTCATTTCTAGCCATATTCATCTCAATATTTTCGATTATATCTATCAGCTCTCTTGGAGCATTTGTACTTACAGCCAACTCTAAGTCATCATATTCATTCTTTCTTCAAAAGCAAGTTAAGTTGCTTGAATACATAAACTCAAATCTTGAACATTTAAGATTTAACAAAATGGTTGAATAATTATATTTTCAATAATTTAGAATTTGATTAATATTTTCATTATTACTTAGATAAAAACCATATTTCGTATATAATTGGTACTTGTATCTATTCAGGGCATTACCTCAGCTGGATAGAGGGCTCGGCTACGAACCGAGACGTCGGGGGTTCGAATCCCTCATGCCCTGCCATATGTACTGACTAGCACATTTAAAGATAGTATCGAAGGGTTCAACCCAGTCATAGACTAAGGTTGAACTTTCTAACTTTAAGTTCTGAACTACTAAATTTACTAAAGTACGTTTTGATTCAAATTCCGAACTCAAGAATTTTTCATGGGCTTGATTAGCTAAAGTAAGCAGATATTCAGCTGTAATATAGTATTCTTCATCAGCATCACGTAAACGCTTAATTTTGCGCTCAATTTCGATTTGCTTGGCTTTAAAATCAATTTGTCTAGCTTTGAATTCTTCAGCACTGATAAGATCATCAAGCTTGTCTTCATACATACGCTCAATTCTCTTGGTATATCTAGCATAATCTTGTTGAAGGTTTTCAAGCACATCTTTAGTGAATTTCTTTTTGAGGATTCTATCTAAGGCTCCTTAATACCAAACTCTTCTTGAACTCGTTTGCGAATACCTAACATAGAGATGGTCCCTGTTGAGTACCATTCATAAGCTTTTTTAACTATTTCAGCTTTAATTCCATCTGGTTTTATCCATTTACGCTTATTTTCAAGGGTTACATTCTTATAGCCATAAAGTGCTTGTCCTGGCCATTCACCTTTGATAAACTTATGATCTGCTGATTTCTTGGTATCTTCTTTGGGCCTGTTTATAAGCTGTTTGCCAAGAAAGACCTTCAGATCCCAGTCTTGAATATCACGACCGTAGGATTTTCTATTGATAACTAGCCTGTCATCTACAAAATGGATTTCTTTGTCATAATTTTTGACTAAATCATCTATCATGACAGCATCTCTAAAATTTCTAGTGATTCTATCTACCCTATAGGCTATAACAACTTTAATGTCTTCATTAGCTTTGACATACTCGACCATTTCAACAAATTTGGTCCTTATCTTTTGATCTGCACTTTCACTTTGATTATTTAGTTAATAATCATGAAAGTGAAATACCTGTCGAAAGAATAAAAGAGATAGCTAAAGCTAATAACAAAATGACTTTACCTCAATATGTAGATCATTTTGGTTTCGTAGGTGAATTAAGGAAAATTTTTTTCCAAGTATCTAAAGACAGCATTTGCTTGAAAAGACTTAGTGTTACCCGAAAATTTTTGAATGATAATTATGGTGGACAAATAAAAATTTATCTTAAGGATGCCCTGAAAAACTCACCTTGGATATTGAAGTATAAAAACAAGGAAAGAGTAATCACAGATTGAGCTAGCTAGTAAAATATAGTAATGCAGGGTTCATTTTTAAATATTTTTTGTACGACAAGTAAAGTAACAAAGTCGTCAAAGTTTTTAGAGGAGATTGATTCAGTAATGCCTTGGTATCGAATCAATAAACTACTTTCAAAGTGGAAAGATGGAGCTACTGGTCGAAAAGGTTTTAGTCCGGAGACCATGTTTAGAATGTCACTCCTAAAAGATTTCTACGGTTTAAGTGATGCAGATACTGAAGAGTTAATAAATGATCGAATATCATTTCGTAAATTTATGAAAATTGATATTTCTCGTCCTGCACCTGATGAGACCAC